>JBBQOJ010000020.1:0-12468 GCA_038330815.1 Chitinophagales bacterium
GCATGACCGGCCAGGATGCGGTGAATACAGCGGCGGCTTTTAATGAGCGACTCGACTTTAGTGGCGTGGTGCTTACCAAACTGGATGGAGATACCCGTGGTGGTGCTGCCTTATCTATTAAGTACACGGTAAACAAGCCCATTAAATTTGCCAGCAGCGGAGAAAAAATGGATGCGCTGGATATCTTCTATCCCGAACGTATGGCGCAACGTATACTGGGGATGGGCGATATTGTAAGCCTGGTGGAGAAAGCACAGGAGCAGTTTGATGAAAAGGAAGCTGCCCGTCTTGAAAAAAGAATTCGTAAAAACCAGTTTGATTTTGAAGATTTTAAAACTCAGTTACAGCAAATAAAAAAAATGGGTAACCTGAAAGACCTGATGGGAATGATCCCCGGGGTAGGTAAACAAATCAAGGATGTAGATATTAATGATGATGCATTTAAAGGAATCGAAGCCATGATTAATTCAATGACCGTGGAAGAGCGGCGTAACCCCGATGTGATCAACCCCAACCGTAAAAATCGCATTGCCAAAGGCAGTGGGAAGGATATTGCTGAACTGAACCAGTTTCTGAAACAATTTGAGCAAATGAAGGGAATGATGAAGATGATGAATAAAATGCCGATGGGCCGGATGCCTGGTTTAGGCAAACGTTAGTTTTTTACTTGTACACCTTATTTCAAGCCATCCTGCAATCGCCGGGTGGCTTTTTAATGTACCCCGCTGTTGTAAAAGCCTGCCCAACACGCTTACCTCTTGATGATGTGCTGAAAAAAGTATACAAAGCCACGAGGATTTTATTTATTTTTAGCACAGGCAACCATTCGCTTATTTTATCCGATTGGGTTTAAAACAAACTGGTACCAACGAAACCAACACTCGATCATATTATCCAGGGGTGCATTTCAGCGAAGCGGGAAAGCCAAAAAACTTTTTACCAGTTATTTTATGGCTTTGCCATGGCCATATGCATGCGCTATTGTAACAATAAAGATGACGCGATGGAGGTGGTAAATGATGGGTTTGTTAAAGTCTTTAAAGAACTGCCGCATTTTGTTCCCATGTATAACAATTATGAAGCCTCCTTAAAAGGCTGGATGAAAACCATCATGGTGAATACCTCCATTGATCATTTCCGGAAGAAAAATAAAAACTTTTTAGTGGCCGACTTGGATGAAAGCCATGTTGAAATGGAAGTTTCAGAAGAATCAGCTATTGATAAAATGACTTTTAAAGAAATTATGGACATGGTGCACCGGTTATCACCCGCCTATAGAACCATTTTCAACCTGTTTGTGATTGATGGATTTAAACATGAGGAAATTGCCGGAAGGTTGCGTATATCAGTGGGGACCTCTAAATCGAATTTATCAAAAGCGAAGACAAATATTCAAAAAATGCTTAGGGAGGCTACAATACAGTGTTATGAGCAAAAAGCAGTTTGATCATATAGAGAACAGGATCAGGGAGGCTGCTGAAAACAATGAGCCGCTGTACGATGCTGCTGCATGGACAGCCATGGAGGCGCGCCTTGATAAGGAGCATGCCCGCCGCTACCGGTTTATTGCATGGATGCTGCCAACATTGTTACTGCTGGTTGCCGGCAGTATTTTCTTCATAAGAGATAAAGGTGGGTATCAGCAACAGGTAGTAAAACCTGTTCCTGGTGTTGCCTTAATAACAGTGCACCAGCCTGGAAATCCTGCTGTGGGGGAGATAGTTCCCAATAGCGCTCCTGCTACCAGTAATATGCTTGCCGATGCCTTGCCTACAAGGGTTAAAAATAGGTTGCGGGTACAGGGGCAACCAACTGTTAATACCAAATACCACAACAGCGGGAAACTAGCCGGGATACCTTATCTTTCCCAATCGCTCATTCAGTATCCACCCATTACCGTTAGCATCCCCGACATGCCTGGAGATATTCGCTTCACAGGTAATCATCCATTGGATGAAATGCGGGTTCACCCGAAAGTATTGCAACTATTGGTAAGTGATCCTCAACGGATATTATTAGTAACAGCCAGGAACAATAGGAGGGTGGTATCATCCATTAACCCGCATCCTTTTGTCGGTCAACAACGGGTGCAGGGAGCCCGCTATAAATCAACGCGTTTCTATTGGTTGGCATCCTTCGGTGCGGAGGTAACCGGTGTTAGTATGTTGTCCTTTAAAAACAACCCGCTTAACATTAAATATGGGGTAGGGATGGGTTACCAGTTGACGAAAAGGCTAAGCCTGCAAACAGGTCTTTACCAGGGTAAAAAGAAATACATTGCCGGCCCGGCGGATTATACTGCCAAACCAGGGTCGTACTTTGGCACGGTGGATATTAAAAAAATTGATGCTTCCTGCGTGGTGGTCGATATTCCCATCACCCTGCGGTATAATTTTCTCACCGGGCCGGGTGTTCAATACTATGCTACTGCGGGTATTTCAAGTTTGATTATGAAAGAAGAGGTATACGATTACTACTACCTTCGCTATAATATACCTTATCAATCGACTCGGAAGTATAACGGTAATAATCACCTGCTCAGTGTAGTTAATCTTTCGGCGGGCATAGAAAAAAAGTTATCCGGTACATTGTCCTTATTAGCCGAACCAGCTATAAGTATACCCATAAAAGGGGTGGGGGAAGGCGCCGTAAAGTTGCATGGTGCAGCCTTACAGCTTGGATTGAAATATCAGCCGGAAAAAAGAAAAAGGTAACCAATCAATAGAATTGTATACCTAGCGTGGTAGCAGTTGGAGGTCTAACTATTTTTCAATTATTAATCGATATACGTCCCACAGTTGACCAATGATGTCGCCGATCGTTCCGGCGCTGTTTTCATTTTAACCCAACGGATTTTTCTCCCAAATTTTTTTTCTGGCCTGCCTATCGTATTTACATGAACCACTTAATAGGATTACAAAACAGGCGATAAAATTCGTACTGAATGTTGTTTGCAGTAGGTTCATTGCCCCCGATCCTAAACAGGCAGTCAGGTATTCTGGCTGGAACGCTCGTTGCTTTATAGTAAGTGACAAAAGCCTGCGCAAATGAAATAAATTCCCTTGATCATTTTGCCTGGTATCGTTTGAAGCAAGGATTATTAATACCCGAATTTTTTTGTTACCAGGCAACCGAATAATGCTTTCCTGCGATTTATTTAGAAACCAACGTTTATGTGTACACGCATTTCATCCGGTAATATTATTTACTTATGCTGCTTACTCGGGGCCGCACTAAGTGCATGCAGTAAAAGCGATTCGCCGCCACCATCTTCAGATCCTTGCGCCGGTAAAACGATTGTAATTAATACCACCCCATTGCCTACAGGTGCTTGTGTAAACAATGGCAGCATCAGTGTTACTGCAACAGGTAGCAGTGGCTTCAGTTATAAATTAAACGCCACCGGTACCTACCAGGCGGGGGGTAGCTTTGGCAATTTGGCTGCCGGCGATTATACCTTGTTTGCGAGGGATGCTGCTGGTTGTGAAAAATCCACAGCAGTAAACGTTCCCGCTTCAGCAGCAGCCGGACCCATGTTCACTGCTGTAAGAAACCTGGTAGCCGCAAGGTGCCAGAGTTGTCATAACAACACCATTGCCAATGGCGGTATGAATTTCCAGGTGGAATGTAATATTGTTAGTAACAGGGCAAGAATAAAAGTGAGGGCGGTAGATGAAGGTACGATGCCACAAGCCGGTCCCTTACCCCAGGCAGAAAAAGACATCATTGCTACCTGGATCAGTGCCGGCGGTGCTTACACCAATTAAAATGCATTTTAAAACAGGCAGCAGTCATGAATTGGTTAACACGCCATCACCTATTTTGGATAGCAACCCTGTTGCTGGTTGCCCTCGGGGTGTATGGTTGGTGGCAATACCACCGTTCGCCGGGTGATATGGCGAAGACATCACCGGCAATGAAAGTAAGTGTTGCTTACCTGGTAGCACAGTATGTGAAAGATGAGCCATCGGCAAATGCCCTCTTCCTGGGGAAATTGATCCAGGTATCCGGTACTATTACCGACATCCGTTTTGAGCGGGACACGCTGGTGAACCTTTTATTGGGAGAAGCTGGCGCAATGCACCAGGTGAGTTGCCTGATGGATAAGCAATCCAACCCGGTCATCCGCCGGTTGGCGGCAGGTAAACCCGTTATCATCAAAGGAATCTGTACCGGTTTTTTGATGGATGTAGAGTTAAACAGGTGCGTTATAGTTACTCCTCGTTAAAGTTTAAATCATGGGTATGATAAAAATTGGTTTGATGTTGCTATTGACACTTGTGCAGGCTGGTATCGTTGCCCAAGGCGCTTATTTTACAAAATCCGGTACCATCACCTTCTTTTCAAAGGCGCCCATCGAAAACATTGAAGCGGTCAATAACAAAGTAGTAAGCGTATTGAAACCTTCCACCGGCCAGGTAGAATTTAGCGTGCTGATGAAAGGCTTTGAATTTAAAAAAGCATTAATGCAGGAACACTTTAATGATAACTATGTAGAAAGCGACAAGTATCCCAAGGCAGTGTTTAAGGGTATTTTGGAAAATGGCTACGCAATTAATCCGGGTACCAACCAGGTGCTGCAACAGAGGGTAACGGGTACCTTGAGCCTTCATGGAGTAACACGACCGCTATCAGCCATCGCCATCATTACTATAAAGGACGGCGTTATTAGTGCTGCCACCAACTTCAACCTGTTGTTAGCTGATTATGGGATTAGTATACCTTCCGTAGTAGCAGGTAACATCAATAAAAGTATAGCCGTTACCGTTAGTGTACCCATCTACCAACCATTGGCCAATTAACCTGCTTAAAACAAACACCTTCAATTTCCTGCTATGAATACTTTTAAAAAAGGGATGCCTGTATTTTTATTACACCTCCTGATAATAATACAATTGCCAGCACAATCTTTATTGCAACAGGTGGAGGACAGCTTGCCCGGCCGGCAAAAAATTTCGGGCGCCTTTAAATCTACCCGGGTAATCAATGCGCATTCTATCGAAATGCTTCCTAAGAAAAACCTGGATGTCCGGATCATGCATCGGTTTGGTTTTTTAAATTCCGGCATCGGCCAATTGTATGGACTGGACAACGCCTCCATGCGCATGGGGTTCGACTATGGTATTACCAACAATATTACCATCGGTTTTGGAAGAAGTACTTTCCGAAAGGAACTGGATCTTTTTTTTAAAACAAGGTTGCTGCAGCAATCAACAGGTAGTGGCAGTCTCCCTTTTTCAATCGTAGTGGCTGCAGGCTACCTGGTATTTACCGAAGAAGTATTTACCCTGCCAAAACCAGGCTTTAACGGCCGCTCGTCTTATTATGTACAATTATTGGCTGGCAGAAAATTCAGTCCTGCCTTCTCCCTGCAATTAAGTCCTATGCTGGTGCATAGCAACGAGCCTGTGAATGCGGGAGACGATCATACCATTTTTGCCCTGGGTGGTGGGGCACGTTTAAAGGTTTCTAAAAGGGTGGCCCTTACGCTGGACTATCACTACCCTGTTGGTAACTTACATACCTCCAACACTGCTCCATTGTCGGCAGGGTTTGACATTGAAACAGGGGGGCACGTATTCCAGTTGCAGTTTTCAAACGCAACGGGTATGAATGAGCGGAGCTATCTTACGCAAACAACGGGCAAATTCTTTAAAGGGGATATCCGCTTCGGTTTCAACCTGTCGAGGATATTTGCCCTGGGCAGACACTAGCGGTCTTGGATCAACTGGATGGCAAATGAAATATCCGTTTAAAAGGTAAAGTAAATTTAACATGGCAATCTATCCACGTCCATACAATATAAAACAATAATGGTGAATAAGGTAACAGGGGAATGTTCAAAACATTTTAGGGGGAAGCAGCAATTTTAATCCCTGTAATTTGGTTTTTGTACTGCACCTTAGTATCTTCGCCTTCCTTTTTTAAGGAGATCAAAGAAACCCTTTTTATTAACAACCCAAAAAAATTTCTATTTTTTATGGCTGTAAAGATGAGACTGCAACGTCACGGGTCTAAGAAAAGACCCTTCTACTTCATCGTAGTAGCAGATGCCCGTAGCCCACGCGATGGCAAATTTATTCAGAAACTTGGTACCTACAATCCTTTAACTGTTCCTGCAACCGTGCAGATTGATCGTCAAAAGGCATTGGACTGGTTACACAAAGGTGCTCAGCCAACTGACACCGTACGTCGTATCCTTTCCTTTAAAGGGGTGTTATTCCTGAAACATTTGTTGAGAGGTGTAAGTTTAGGCCTGTTTGATGAAGCCGTTGCGATGCAGAAATTTACTACATGGAGTGCTGAGCATGATGCTCATGTTGCCAAGCGCCAGGGAGCCCACAAAAAGGCCCGCCAGGATAGCCGCAACCAACCCGTTGTACGTAAAGTAGCTGAAGTACCCGCTGCTGTAGCTGCTGCACCCGCCACTGAAGAGACTAAAACAGAAGAATAACATCGCTGTTCCGTTAATTCTTTTAAGCAATTCTGAGTATTCGGAATTGCTTTTTTTTATTATGCCCCTAAATACGTTCATTGAATGAGTCAATATTTTAAAATTGGTAAACTGGCAGCCAGTTTCGGCCTCAAGGGTGAACTGGTGTTGCAACATCATCTTGGAAAAAAAACAGCCCTAAATGGTTTGGAAACCATTTTCCTGGAAGAAGGAAAGGATAATTTTATGCCCTATTTTATCTGTGCTACCAACATTAAAAATGAGGCGGAGGTATTTGTGAAACTGGAGGGAATTGATACAAAGGAAACCGCCCGAAAACTTACGCCTAAAGAAGTGTGGATCACTGAGGCAGACTTTAAGCAATTTGCTGCCAAAGCTGCTCCTATCGCCATGCTTGGCTTTCACCTGGTGAATGAAGACGAGGATCTTGGTGAGATCATCGAGGTGATAGAACAACCCCACCAAATTTTATGTGCTATCCTGCTGGATGGTAAAGAAGCCCTGATACCGATCCACGGAGAGTCACTCGATAAAATTGATCAAAAAGCCCGGAAAGTGTATGTTACCTTACCGGACGGGTTGCTGGATATTTACCGGTAACCTTTTTGGTCACTCGTTATTCATTGAAGAATTGCGCTATTGGTAAATGGAGGACGGACCTTTTAACCGGTAGGTAAATTGCTTTTTTTAAGAAGTTGGTTAAGCGACAGGTTAATAACCCTACAACGCCTTGCCGGCCGATAATGTTTCAATGGCGGTTTCAATTACCTGTTTGTTTTCCTTATTGGGTGCTTGTGGCAGGGCCAGCTTCGCATGCTACAATGCCTTCCTTAATTCGTGTATCCCCGAGTAGCCGCGCATCATGCCCACGTTGGTTGGCCAGGCGCATCTTGATGGCTTTTCGCTGGGCCTCATTCATTTTTCCCAGGATACTTCAACCGGGCTACACCACTTGCCGGCAGTTTTTTTTCGGCTAAATGGCGTACCGTAAATAGGTATGCGGATAAACGGCTAGGGTATGGGGAATCCTTGTATTCCGCAACTCCGGGTATCCGGGCGATAGGGTAATAAAAAGGCGATGCTCCCAATAGTAGGAAGCATCGCCTGGTAGTCATCATTTTTGCTATGCTTTATCCCTCAACGCTTTGTCTTTGTTATACTCAAATTCCCAAAAATCAGCGTCTTTAATATTTAGCGCAACAGGGTCAAATACGGGGTCTTTGCCGGCCTTCTTTTGTTGCTCGTAGTCTTTTAATGCCACCAGGGCCGGCCGTTGCAAGATGATAATGGCCACTACATTCAGCCAGGCCATAATGCCAACACCCATATCACCCAGGTCCCAGGCAAGGGTAGCGGTACGCACGCAGCCGAAAAATACGGCCGCCACGATGCCCAGTTTTAATAATAGCATCAGTACCGGTCCGCCCCTTTTTTCAGTGAGGTAGGCCACGTTGGTTTCAGCGATATAATAATAAGCCATCAACGTGGTAAAAGCAAAGAAGAATAAGGCAATGGCAACAAAATAACTCCCGGTACCCACATAGGCTTCACTAAATGTTTCCTGTCCGCTGAAAGCCTTGTCAATAGCCGCCTGGGTATAGGTAGCGCTGCCGTCTACGTGCTTAACACCCCCCTGTGTGTAATACACACCGTTATCTACAATCAGTGATCCATCCGCACCCTGCACGTTGTACATTCCGGTAATAAGTATCATAAAGGCAGTGGCAGAACAAACAAAAAGGGTATCGATGTACACGGAAAAAGCCTGTACCAATCCCTGTTTGGCAGGATGGGTTACTTCTGCAGCAGCGGCTGGATGCGGCCCGGTGCCCTGTCCTGCCTCATTACTATATACGCCCCTTTTCACCCCAATAGAAATCATGGCTCCAATAATACCTGCAAAAGTAGCTTTGGCACCAAAGGCACTGGAAACAATCAGCGAAAAAACACCGGGTATTTTATCATAATTTATTACAAGTATCACCACCGCCACCAGGATGTAAGCAGCGGCCATAAAGGGTACAACAAACTGGGCTACATTGGCAATTAGTTTAATACCGCCAAAAATTATGAGGCCGAGTAGTACTGCCAGCAAAATACCGGTGTACAGGTACGGAATTTGGAATGCATTTTTAACAGCAGAGGCAATACTGTTGGATTGTACCCCCGGTAACAATAAGCCACAGGCCATGATGGTACTGATAGCAAATACAATGGCATAAATTTTACCAATTTTTTTATTTTTAAATCCTTTTTCAATATAAAAAGCGGGTCCTCCCCTGTATTCGCCGTGCTCCTTGCGTTTAAATATTTGTCCCAGGGCCGATTCAACAAAGGCAGACCCCGATCCTAAAAATGCTACTGCCCACATCCAGAAAACTGCACCGGGACCGCCAATAAATATGGCTGTAGCCACGCCCGCAATGTTTCCGGTACCCACCCTACCCGAAAGCGATACCGCCAGCGCCTGGAAGGAGGAAATACCGGCAGCCGATTTATCCCCTTCCATTAATAGCTTTACCATGTCTTTGATTAACCTTACCTGGAAAAAACGCATCTGAAAAGAAAAATAAATACCTGTTAACAACAGCAGGTAAATAAGGGCATTGCTCCAGATAATGCCATTAGCGGCACGTACAAAATTTTCAAAAGTTTGCATGAAGTAGTTGGTTTATATATTTCATGGCAATATAAAACTTTATGCCGGTTATCGGCACTGCTTTGCCTCCACAAAGGAAGTAGGTGGTATGCAGTCTGGCCGTCAACTAAGGGATATAGCCATAAGAGGGAGATAATTTCCTCCTTTTCAAAACAACCATACCCACTAATTGAACCACGCGGTCAGCATTTTTTGTAAATTTGCTGCGTGAACAATCAGCCCCAACGCATCATCGCTCATTTTGATCTCGATTCTTTTTTTGTATCGGTAGAGGTATTGAATAACCCATCCTTGAAAGACAAGCCGGTATTTGTGGGTGGCAGCGAAAGGGGCGTGGTGGCCGCCTGTAGCTATGCGGCAAGGAAATTCGGTATCCATTCCGGTATGCCTTCCAAACAGGCTTTGCAATTATGCCCGCAGGCGATTGTAGTAAAAGGTACCCGCAGTGAATACAGTAGGTATTCCCGTTGGGTTACCCAGATTATTGCCTCCAAAGCCCCGTTATTTGAAAAAGCCTCCATCGATGAGTTTTACCTCGACCTTACCGGCATGGATCAATTCTTTAAGCCATTGCAATGGACCATCGACCTGCGCCAGCTAATTATTGATGAAACCAAACTACCCATTTCTTTCGGCATGGGCAGCAATAAAATGATCGCGAAAATAGCCACGGATGAAGCCAAACCCAATGGCTACCTGCAGGTGCAGCCTGGTAAAGAACAGGAATTTTTAGCGCCCATGGCGGTTAATAAAATTCCAGGAGTGGGGGCGCATACGTATTCGGTGTTAAAAGCCATGGGGATCTTCACCATCGCTGATATCAATAAAAAAACAAAGGAAGAACTGGAGGAGCGGCTGGGCAAATGGGGGCTCGACTTATGGCAGAAAAGTTTTGGAATTCACAACGGGGAAGTAACCCAATACCATGAGGCCAAGTCCATATCTTCAGAAAATACCTTTGAAGAGAACAAAACCGACCTCCCGTTCCTGATGAGCGAAGTGGTGCGGCTATCGGAAAAAATAGCCTTCGAATTGAGGCAGGATGGAAAGGTGGCCGGTTGTATCGCGGTTAAAATCCGTTACCCCAATTTTGAGACTACTTCCCGCCAAACTACCGTGCCTTTCACGGGTGCCGATGATGAAATTATCCCGGTGGCCAAAGAGCTTTTTCATAAATTATACCGCAAGGGAATGCCGGTACGCTTGTTGGGCGTACGCCTGAGCGAACTCACCAACGAAGCCATCCAAACCAACCTTTTTGATAATGTTTCCAGGAAGAAAGATTTATACAGGGCCATCGATGATGTTAAAAACCGTTTTGGTAAAGCCACCCTTAAACGTGCATCAGCCAATGGCCCCGCAGCCGGCAGGGATTCAAAAAAATAACGGGTGCCTGTCCTAACCGTTCTATACCCGCTGATCATCACCAGGATGATTGCTATAGGGAAGTATAATAATTCTTTTGAAATCACCTTAAAGCTGACGCCAGACAATGTGGTAATTGACATGTACATCGCAAAGTGAACTCAAATAAGTCAACAATGTTTTGGGGGGAATGTAAACAAAATGTTCGGCGGCTTTGCCCAACTGCCAACCAGCACCAGGCCGAATCAACCATACCGGGTTAACGAAACCAGGCTTAGCGGCCATCTATCAGTTCCGCCAGCGTTTTTTTCTCCAGTATTTTCAGGGTGGCATCCCGCGTAATTCTCATGGCTTTATTTAACCCGCATATAGCTTCATCACAATCCTCGCACTTCTCGTAAAAGTTAATACTCACACAGGGTAACAGTGCGATGGGCCCGCCTACCAACCGGATGGCTTGTGCCAACGTGGTTTTTTTTGGGGGTTGCAAAAGGTAATAACCGCCGCCCGTGCCCTTTTTGCTATCCAGGATATTATTTTGTTTTAATTCGAGCAGGATGGTTTCTAAAAATTTGATGGGAATTTTCTTTTGTAAGGCTATTTCTGAAATCAGTACCGGCCCTTCTCCGTATTTCGCCGCCAGGTAACCAAGCGCCTTTAAAGCATATTGTGTTTTTTTAGAAAGCATGCGAGAAAGTTAAGCAAAAATTCAAAATAATAAGTAAATTTAAGTCTACTTAAACAATAGACTATTATATTTGCACCATAAAATTTATAATTATGAGCCTTCGTTTAGGGGACACTGCTCCCAACTTTACCGCCAACACCTCCCTTGGTGAGATTGATTTTTATGAATACCTGGGCGATTCCTGGGGCGTATTGTTTTCGCACCCTGCAGATTACACGCCGGTGTGCACCACCGAACTGGGAAAAACCGCTGCGTTAAAAGATGAATTTGAAAAACGGAATGTAAAGGTATTGGCATTGAGTGTTGACCCCGTAGATAAACACCTTGGATGGATTAGTGATATCAATGAAACACAAAATTGTTCCGTTGAATTTCCCATCATTGCCGATGACGACCGTAAAGTTTCCACCCTATATGATTTTATACACCCCAATGCGTCTGCCACTGCCACCGTTCGGTCGCTGGTAATTATCGGTCCCGATAAAGCGGTTAAATTAATCATCACCTATCCTGCTTCTACCGGTCGCAATTTTGTGGAAGTGTTAAGGGTGATCGATTCTTTACAACTAACCGCAAATTATAGTGTAGCAACCCCCGCCAACTGGAAGGCCGGTGAAAATGTAATTGTAGTGCCCGCGATCAGTACAGAGGATGCCATCAAAAAATTCCCGAAAGGGGTGGAGGTAATTAAGCCTTACCTGCGTTATACGCCCCAGCCAAATATCGACTGAGCAAAATAAAGGTTACACCTTTTAAAAGGTGTAACCTTTATTTTTGCCCAGCTGCTGTATCAGTGCCCTGATGTCTTTGGGTAAGGCAGCTTCCAGGTCAAAGGCCTTGCCTTGCTCATCGGTGAAAGTGAGGCGAAAGGAATGCAACGCCACCCGGTTCAACATGGGCCTTTCTTCAACATCGTGCTTGCTTAATTTGTATTTCTTTTTAATAGACGATAACAGTACCGGTTGGCCGTCGCCATACAGCGGATCGCACACAATGGGATGCCCGATGTTTTTTGCGTGTACGCGTATCTGGTGGGTGCGGCCGGTATGAATGCGAAATTTTACCAGGCTATATTTTCCCAGCTCTTCCACCACCTCGTAGTCGGTGAGGGAGGGTTTACCTTTTTTGTTGATCACCATCTGGCCCTTAAACACAGGGTGTTCCATGATCGGGCCATCCATACTGCCTGTTTTTTCGGGCATGCTTCCATGCACCAGGCCGAGGTAGTATTTCTCTACCGTACGTTCCTCAAATTGCCTGGAAAAATTTAGCATTCATACCGGCCGCACCCACCAGATACGC
>JBBQOJ010000021.1:0-12401 GCA_038330815.1 Chitinophagales bacterium
AGAACACTGGGTTTGGGTTATGCCAACCTTGGTAGTATGCTGATGGTAAGCGGTATCCCCTACGACAGCGATGCTGCCAGGGCAATTGCCGGTGCCATCACCGCTATTATGACGGGCATTGCTTATAAAACCTCCGCTGAAATGGCGGGCTTCCTCGGTACTTTTTCAAAATACGACGACAATAAAAGCCACATGATGCGGGTTATGCGTAACCATCGTGCAGCGGCTTATGATGCACAGGAGGCATACGAAGGACTGGAGATTAAACCACAGGGCATCAACTCAAAATATTGCCCGGATTATTTATTAACTGCTGCTATCAAAGCATGGGATGATGCCGTACAGTTGGGTGAAAAACATGGTTACCGCAACGCCCAAACAACGGTGATTGCCCCTACCGGTACCATCGGACTGGTAATGGACTGCGATACTACCGGGGTAGAACCTGACTTTGCCCTTGTGAAATTTAAAAAACTGAGCGGTGGCGGATATTTTAAAATTATCAATCAAAGTGTACCGGCGGCATTGCGCAATTTGAAGTACACAGAAAAAGAGATTATCGATATTGTTAATTACGCCAAAGGGCATGCCACCCTGGAGGGTGCGCCGTACATCAATACCCAATCCTTGCTGACGAAAGGTTTTACAAAAGACGAACTGGCGCGGGTAGAAGCATCCCTGGGCAGCGCTTTTGAAATCGGGTTTGTTTTTAATGTATACACCTTTGGAGAAGCCACCTTGCAACGTTTAGGATTTACCTCGGAACAATACCACGATTTTAGCTGGAGCTTATTGGAAGCACTGGGTTTCACGGACGAGGAAATAGAAGCGGCCAATACCTATATATGTGGTACCATGACGGTAGAAGGTGCCCCTTATTTAAAGGCTTTACACTTGCCTGTATTTGATTGCGCCAATAAATGTGGCCAAAAAGGAGAGCGGTTTATACATGCGCATGGCCATATCCGCATGATGGCCGCTGCCCAGCCTTTCCTAAGTGGTGCTATCAGCAAAACCATCAACCTGCCAAATGAAGCTACGGAGGCAGAGATCGCTGATTGCTATCGCATGAGCTGGGAACTGGGGCTCAAAGCCAATGCACTTTACCGGGATGGCTCAAAGTTATCGCAACCCCTAAGCAACAAATCCGATAAAAAGAAAAAAGCAGCAGAAGCCGCCGAAACGGAAGAAACGGCAACAGCAAAAACAGGAAGTGCCGGCTCGCATATTGTAGACATGAGCAAGTTAACCGTAGATGAATTGCTGGATGAAGTGAGCAAGCGGATGCAACACAGCAAAGACACGGTATTAAAGGGAAGACTGGCAAAAATTGTAGAGCGAAAAAAACTACCGGCCAAGCGCAGGGGCTTTACACAAAAGGCGAAAATCAACGGGCAGGCCCTGTTCCTCCGTACCGGTGAATACGGCGATGGTACCGTGGGTGAAATATTTATTGATATGGCCAAGGAAGGCGCCACTGTACGCAGTATGCTCAACTGTTTCGCCATTGCTATTTCCATTGGGTTACAGTATGGGGTGCCGCTGGAAGAGTTTGTGGAGAAATTTGTGTTTACCCGTTTTGAGCCATCCGGCATGGTAGAACACCCGAATATTAAAAGCACTACCTCCATCATCGACTTTATTTTCCGTTCCATGGCGTATGAATACCTGGGCAGGAACGACCTGGTGCATGTACTGGATAAACCCGAAGTGGAAAACCTGGGAGATGCGCCCTGGGATGAAACCACCCCCACCATTGGTAACCGGGTGCACGAACTGAGTGAAGTAAGGGTGATCGGTAATTCCTCACCGGCGGGCAATGTTCAATCAGCAAAGGCCGAAAAAAACAACCTGCCAGCCGCCGAGCAATTTAATGGCTTTGATGCGGTGAACGCGGCTGCTAAAAGTATGCAGAGCGATGCACCAGCCTGTAATACCTGCGGGCATATTACTATGCGCAGTGGCACCTGTTATAAATGTTTAAACTGCGGTAATAGCATGGGCTGCAGTTAGAGTTTACACCTTTTAAAAGGTGTAAACTCTAACTGCAACTCTACTCCATCAGCTTCTTTTCGATACTATTCACCCGGTGCACAAGGGCATCCAGGTTGCGGAAATGGATATACGCTTTTCTGTATTTATTGGCATCAAAAGCAGGGGAGCCCATATACACTTCGCCAGGTTTGGTAATACTTTTGGAGATACCGGATTGTGCGGTGATGATGGTATTATCTGCAATAGTTAAATGCCCTACAATACCTACCTGGCCGCTGAACATACAGTTTTTACCAATTTTGGTAGAACCTGCCACCACGCCATGGGCAGCAAAATAGGTGTTTTCACCAATCTCTACATTGTGGGCAATATGAATCAGGTTATCAAACTTTACGCCCTTTCTTAAAATGGTGGAGCCAAGCGTTGCCCGGTCAATGGCGCAGTTGGCGCCTATTTCCACATCATCTTCAATCACCACGTTACCTATCTGCGGCACTTTTTTATGGTTATTTTCAGGGTTAAACCTAAACCCATCACTACCTATTACCGTACCGGAATGGATGATACAGTTTTTACCAATATGTGTTTCTGAATATATTTTCACGCCCGCAAAGAGGGTAGTATTGTCGCCAATCACTGCATTGTCGCCAATATACACCTGGGGGTAAATTTTTACATTGTTGCCAATCTGCGCATTTTCACCCACAAAGGAAAACTCACCTGCATAAATGTCCTTGCCCACCGTGGCGCTTTCAGCAATAGCGCTCAGTTTGGAGATACCCTTTTTATTCAGCTTTACTTCATTGTACATTTCCAGTAGTTGTGCAAAGGCATTCTCGGCACTGGCTACCCTTACCAGCGTAGCGCTCACAGGTGCGGTTAGGGTAAAGTCCTGGTTAATAATAACAATGGAGGCCTTTGTGTCATAAATAAAATGGGTGTACAAAGGATTGGAAATAAAGGAAACGGAACCAGGCACGCCTTCCTCAATCTTCGACAATTTGGTTACGGTTACGGAGGTATCACCTTCAATTTGCCCGTTTAGCAGGCCGGCGATTTGTGTGGCGGTAAATTGCATGATAAAGCTTTTTAGGTAGTGTTTT
This sequence comes from Chitinophagales bacterium, assembly GCA_038330815.1. Taxonomy (GTDB): domain Bacteria; phylum Bacteroidota; class Bacteroidia; order Chitinophagales; family Chitinophagaceae; genus Ferruginibacter. The sequence continues at coordinate 3,099 of JBBQOJ010000021.1, forward strand.
AAATTGGTTAAGCGAATCGGTAGTTATTTCAGCAGGCAAAGCTATCGCTAATAATTGTTTGTAACCGGTAAAATGATAAGGCTGATTAGTAGGCATCCCTGTTAATGCTGGCAAACAGGTAACTGTGGTAAGGTGAAATATCCTTACGTTTAATAATATGAAAGATAACTCACTTGTAAAAATACCACTAAGGGTAAACGTCAGATGCATGCCGGCCGGTGATACTTATAGTGCCCGGCGCTTCCGGCTAGTACTTTTAAATTATTAGCTTTCCTGCAATTCTTTTACGCCAATCATTTCATTTCGTTCCTGGTCCCATACTTTTAAACGAAAGCAGGCCTTCATGGCTTTGGGAGAAAGCGAAGTGGTTTTACATTGTTGTAATTCTTCAAAATGCTTCATCACTTCCGGCAGGCGGTAAAAGGGGATTTTCGAATTGAGGTGGTGAATGTGGTGGTAACCTATATTCCCGGTGAACCATTCCATTAACGGGTGCATTTTCATAAAACTGGACGACTCGAGGGCCGCTTTTTCGTAGACCCAGTTTTTATTCTCATAAAATTCAACCCCAGGAAAATTGTGTTGGGCGTAAAATAAATAGGCTCCCATGCCAAATGCTATAAAAAATGGCAGGAAGAACATAAAAAACCAGGCCTGCCATCCAACAAAAACAAACAACAGTACGGCTACTGTTACGTGCAGTACCAATGCTATCAGCGAATCGTAATGTTTGCGCGGATTGCTAATAAAGGATCGCAGGCACATCCCCACGATAAACATGGAAAAATAACCCATGGCAATAGTAACCGGGTGCCTGACCGCCAGGTACAGAAAACGGTCGCCCCGGCTCATTTCCAGGTATTTTTTCCTGGTAACAATGGGGTAACTGCCAATACTAGAGCTGAATAGTTTGGATTTGTGATTATGATGATGATCATGCGATCGTTTCCAGATGCTGGTGGGTGATAACATGTACATCCCAAAAATGGTCATGATAAAATCGGCTGTCTTCGACCTGGTAAGAATAGTATGGTGCTGGTGATCGTGATAAATAATAAACATCCTTATAAGTAGCAACCCGGCAATGATGCTTGACAAAAGTCTCAATGCCATGTAAGGAAGTATCAATGTACCCGAAAGCGCCAATATTAAAAGGGAAAGCGTAGATATAGCGTGAAACCAACTTCTTGATCGGACTTCTTTGGCGAACGGCTTGGTAGCTAATATCAGGTTTTTACCCAGGAGCATTATTAGATTTTATTTGAATGCAAGATAACCTTTTAAATGTTTATACCCGTTTGTGCTTCCACCGCTTGTGTGTCCAAAGCCATGTTTCGGGCTGTGCAATGATGTCTGCCTCTAGTTTTCGGGTATGCTTTTCGGTGATACTTCCCTCAGTACCAGTGTATGGTGGTGTCTCTAACACTTCTGCCTGTATGGTGTAATAACCTATTGTTAATTTTTTTACTGATACAAAAACGATGGGATAACCTACTTTCTGCGCAATTTTTTCCGTCCCCATAAACACCGGTGTATCCTGCTGTAAAAAATCCATCCAATGCGCCCTTGTCGGATTGGGTGATTGGTCGGCAATAAAGGCAGTGGCATTTAACTCATCTTTAAATTTAATCATATCCCTGAAAGTATCTTTCATTGGTATGAGTTTAGTACCAAACCGTTGCCGCATCCCACATATCAATCCGTTAAAATAAGCATTGGCCAGCGGATGGTAAATAACATACAACTGGTGTTTGCAACACAAGCTGAAGGTATTGCCCGCCCACTCCCAGTTTCCCTTATGCCCCATCACAACTACCAGGCTTTTTTGTTCCGCTGCCAGGCGATCGAACAGTTGTTTTGCGGCCGGATCCATATTACAATGATGCAGCATTTTTGTTCGGCTAATGGTGAGTGTTTTAAATGTCTCCAAAAACAAATCGCAGAAATAACGGTAGAATTTTTTTTGAATAGCGGTTAACTCTTCCGGAGACTTTTCCGGGAAGGAATTGGCCAGGTTATTATACACCACTTTTTTCCGATACCCTATTACATAGTATACCAACAAATACACCCCGTCGGAAAATAAATACAACAGCGGGAACGGCAACAACGATAACAGGTAAATAAAGGGGAGCGATAAATAATAAATAATTGCAGCCAAAAAATATATTTTTAGTAGTGATCACGAAAATAAAATATCCTTCCTGCAAATGTAGTAAGGGTGGCTGTTTAATGGTGCGCCGTTCTGATTTTTAAAAAAGCGGTATTATTTTCTTCTTACAAAGTCGCGCAAAAAGCTACAACGATTATATGCCTCTTTATAAAACGGCGTGTTGTTATATTCCTTCACCAGTTGCGGGAAGTGGTTGTTTTTTTTAAAGTTGGTCCAGTAGGCTTTTTCTGCTTTATCCAACTGGTTGTAATTATAATTGAAATCGCTGTAAAGTGGTTTGGGTACCTGTTTCTGACTGCATTTGGCCATCATAAATAAACAGCGGGCCTTAAAATTGGCATCCACAGAAGCATTCATCGCCTTTTCAAAATAAGCATGGGCAGTGTAACAACCGTAATATTCCTTTTGAAAGGCACTGGCATTTTTTGGGATATGGTAGCCATCACTACCACTGCGTTGGTAGGCTACCAGTTCCCAGGTATGACCGTAATAAGTAATATTGTAAAACCCAAGCGCCAGTTTATAATACAAACCAGCCGACTTGTTCCTGTCTGTAGCCGCCTGCTGCATATAAGAAAGCATGGTAGTGGCAAAAGCCGATTTCCCGGTACGGCTATTTTTTTCAACAGCCAGGGGTTCCTCCTGGTCGTACAAAAGGTCAATGAAAGCGTTTTTGTTCACCGTTATTGCGGTACCTGCCGGTAGTTTTTTAAACCATTCAATGGCTTTTCCAAATTCGTAATTTCTTAAACAGGCCGTGCCGGCAAAGTCAATTGCAAGGGGTAGGGTGATGGAATTGCCTTTTACCAAAAACTGTTCGTAATTCGTTTTTCGGTTACTGGTTAATAAGCTAACAAGTTTTTCAACAGCGGGCAGGTCCAGTTTATCCCGCATAAAATCAATGCCCCTGCCGTATGGTAGTTCTGTACCCGGCAACATCACCCTGTCGGCTGCCCCGATACACAAAGCTTCTTTGTGAAATTCACCTGCCTGGTGATAACGCCTGGCCAGTATTTCACTTAGCAGGTCGCGATAAATCTTTTGCCACTGCCCGGGTTCATAATATCCCTTTGTTTTTACCTGTTCTTTTTGCACCCTCTGTTCCAGCCAGCGCATTGAGGGAAACAAGGCTTCCTCAAACCCTGCATCTATGATGGCTTTTTCATTGATGGTCACCAATAGTTGGGTTAGGGTGCATTGGTCTTTTACAGCTGCTGAAAGTGGGAAACGTTGCGCGGCTGCCAGGTATTTTTTTGCATTGGCGTAATCTTTCAGCATATAGGCACAGTAGGCGGCGCCGGCTTCAAAAAGCCCCGGGTTGACTAATTGCTTACCGCTGGCAGCTTCATGCAAAAAGCCGGCGAGTGCAGCAGCTTCCTTACCCGCATCATTATATAAGGCAGCGGCGTTATCAGGTTGCCAGTAATAATAAAACGTACTGCCCCCCTGTTGTTTTTGCAAACCCGGCGTAAAATACTTTTCTTCCAGCTTATTGATTTCTCTAACCATCAATACTTCCAGGGCTACACTGCCGGGGTGCAGCCGGTAAACTTCCCGCAGGGTGGACAGTTCATCACCGGTACTGCCAAGGGCAAACAACGATAGCATACCAGCTTTTTCTTCTGGTGATTTACACAAGGCCAGGTAGGATTCTTTATTAGTTACTGATTGCGTGCTCCATTTAAAGCCCAGGTAATTGGATACCTTTTTTGCATTGGAACTTTGGAATGCCTTACTAAAAATATAGGCCGCAGTGCGGTGATCGCCTGTCTTATACAAGGCGCCTGCTTTCAGCGCCAGGCTCAGTGGTTGTAAAACGCTTTGGGTAGCTGTGGTGGCCACATGGCTGTCATACAACGCAATCGCCTCCCGGTAACGGCCACTGTAATGTGCCAGCCTGGTAACCTGGTAGCCGTATTTCAGTTTAAAAAAATCTTTCTTCGAAGCTGCAGATAGCTGTAACCCGTTTTTAAGCAGTTTAGCCATTTTTGCAGAGTCCCTAACCAATGGTTCCCAGTCGTTGGAGTTGCCGGTAACAAACGGCTCCACTTGTTTGGCAAACAATAAATAACCAAGCGCTTCCAGGTCCTTTGCCTGCTTAAAATAATTGGACATAGAATTGCGCATTACGGAATCAGGAATCTTTAGGGTGGTACCCGTTTCAATATGCAGGTATAAATTCAATAAATCCTTCCGGTCGTAGGTATACACCAATTGTTGTGCATCAGCAGCCGTAACCTTATTGCCGCAGTAGCTGGCCCATTCCTTTGAAAGTAATTCGCTCAATGCCACAGGCTCGTTCGGGTCGTACAAAAAACTGTTGGCGGTATAGTAAAATGGTTGATAGCTATCTATGCCAGGTAAATGCTGGTGGAAGAAAGAAGTGTAGTAATCATAAGGATCCGATCCACCCCCACAGCCAATAATATTTTGAGGAAAAATTACTAGTAAACTACTAATGGAAGATGCTATATATGCTTTCCAGTTCATGTATGGTATATTTTTTTAAAGTTACAGCATCAAGGTGGTAAAGGGATATGGTGCGTGGGCTATTTTTAAGTTGCTTGTTAATTTCCCTTGCTGCGCTAATTACCTCGTCAATTTCGCTCTGCTCATAGCGTAATACATCCCCTTGTTTAAAGGCATACCCTTTCACCAGGGTGTCTTTTAGTAACCGGATGGTGTTGCCATTTCTTACAGAAAATGTATTGGTAAAGTCGGCCGCGGGCAAATGGTCGATTAGTCCTTTGTATAACTGCTGCCGGTAAAGTACCATCCAGTCAAACAACGGCAATCCAACATCCAGCGGCAATGGATAATTACGCAGCCTGCCGGTATATTTTTTTAGTTCTTTTGTTTCAATGATTGAGTTGGTAGTGCCGGAGCTTTTAAGGTTACCCATATTATAGCACATTAGCAGTCCTTTGTCGGCTGGTGGTATTCCACTTCGTTCGGGGTATTTCACCTGGTGCAGCCTGATGGTGGCGGAGACCGTACAATTACTCACTGATTTAAAATGATGGAGGAAGTCAAAATATTTTTCCCTGGTGCCTGCTGTCCAGTCGCAATCCACCTGTATTTCATTTACCGGCGGGATGCCATTCAGGTGAAGCATTGACGAAAGTAAGCTATGTATTTTTTGGGCGAGCCCATTTACATCCTCCATTGCCAATTGTTCAAAACAGGCGTTGGTAATAAAAATGGTGGGTACCACTTCCAGGGTGCGGAGGCTTGATGTATCTGGTACCCGTAATTTGGCCACTGGCACCGCCTGCCGTGTAACCTCGTTCCAGTCTACATCAAAAAATTTCAGGTATACCAGGTTCACCTGCAAGCTATCGAGGCGTTGTTGTTCAAATGCAGTGATGGTAAATACAGATTTCCAGTAGTAGAAAGCGCGGGTTACCGGGCGGACGGGTTGGTCTTCCTTCCGGCTGAAATTGCAGGCAACCAGTAGGGGCAGGCAAAGCCAGGCGACCACCTTTTTGTACTTATATTTGTAGCTATCATTCCACCTGGTCACAATTTCAAATGTATGGCAATAAAAAAAATCCCTCTTTTTTTATTTTTACTGGTAGGCCTTACCGTGAGTGCACAGGTAGGCAGGCCACTTAAAAGTGGTCCGTGGGCTGGCAATGTGGAGTTGCGCAATGCCACCATCTGGCTGGAAGTGTCGCCCGAAGTTGCTTCTGTAGCGGGGAAATTCCATAAGAAAAATCAACCGGCAACCGGCAAAACGGTACATTACAAAGGAATACTGGGTAAAGATTTTAATCCCATAAAAATTGAGTTAAATGGGTTGGAGATGAATACCGGGTATACCTACCAGGTGATGCTTGATGGAAAACCCGTTACCCCTGGATTTATCACTGCTTTTACCACCAAAGATTTATGGCAATGGCGGAAACCAGCTGCCGACTTTAGTTTCCTGGCAGGCAGTTGCGCTTATTTTAATGAACCGGTGTTTGACAGGCCAGGTAAGCCATATGGGGGCGATTCCACGATATTTGAAACGATGGCGGGCATTCCTGCTGCCTTTCATATTTGGATGGGTGATAACTGGTATACAAGAGAGGCAGATTATAACACCCGCTGGGGTTTGAATTACCGGGCAAGCCGCGATCGGTCGTTGCCGGTATTGCAGCGTTTTATGGCAAGCATGCCACAATATGCTATCTGGGACGATCACGATTTTGGACCGGATAATAGCGGCAGCAACTATATATTGAAAAAGGAAAGCCGGGAAATTTTTATGCAATACACCTGCAATTCGTCGTATGGTGAAGAAGATAAATGGATTTACTCAGTGATGAGTTCTAATGATGTTGATGTGGTGTTAACAGACAGCAGGTATTTTCGATCGGCAGAGGACCTGCCGGATACGGTGAACGGGGTGGCAAATGCTAACAAATTTTTTTTTGGCCATCAACAACTAAACTGGATAAAAAATTCTTTGTTGTTCAGCAAGGCTACTTTTAAAATCATTGTAGTAGGCAGCCAGGTATTAAATACCATTTCTACCGCAGCGTGCATGCAGCAGTACAAAAGTGAATATGCTGAGTTGATGAGGTTTTTATTGGATCATAAAATTCCGGGAGTACTATTTTTTACCGGCGACAGGCACCATAGTGAAGTGATTAAAATGGAACGGCCAGGCCTTTTCCCGTTGTATGATGTAACATTCTCTCCTTATACCGCCGGTATATCAAAAGTGCGTGGAGTTGAAATTGATCACAAGGGCAGGGAAGCGGGTACCCTGGTAGAGGCACAGAATTTTGCGAAAGTGAGTGTAAGCGGCGGTAGTAACAACCGGGTATTAACTGTTCAGTTTATTGGTGTACAGGGAGAGCAACTGGGTAGCTGGAGGGTAAGCGAAAGTACACTGAGACAAGCTGGTGCAGCCAACCCTTAAGCTGGGTGTAAATTTAACTGGCATACACCCCTCAGTTGCAGTAATTTTTTTTGTGACATTAATGAACGAGTCAATGGTCTTCATCACCGGCGCAATTACCTTAACAATCCTATCTTTGTTGCATGACCTCTCAATTTTTCACTTACAATAAGGGCAAAGTAATCCAGGCACTGCGCTACCACTTTATCAGCAGGCGGGAGATTAAGGTTATGATGATACTGGTAAATGTATTTGCCATTATTTCTGCGCTGCTCTTTTTTTTTAAGAAGATTTCGCCGTTGGCTTTTTTAATCAGTTCGTTGCTTTGGTTTGGGTTGATGATCGCCTTTTGGTACCTCTTGCCTGTTACTATTTATAAAAAATCGGCCACCTTTAAAGACCGCTTTAAAGCCACTTTTGGAAAGGAGGAATTTACCATTGAAAACGAGCGGGGGAGCAGGAGCTGGGCATGGAAAGAATTTAGTACCACGATGGAAAGCCCTCATTTTTTTCACCTCTACTTTAATACCCGGTCTTTTTTTATTGTGCCCAAAGAGGCTTTCCCGGAGGAGGAGGTAAATGCGGCGAGAAAAGTACTGGCAATTAAAATCGGGAAATAAACATTTGAAAGGAGGGATGTTGGCTGCTTTTAACTGGCATGTTTATTACCGCAGCCGTTTTTCCATAATGTGATGTGGGATATTGATTTCTATAAATTGATCTCCTTTCACTTTGTAGCCGTATTTTTCGTAAAAGCCAATGGCGGTATCACGAGCATGCATCGTTAATGCTTTGTATCCCTTATCCCGTGCAATGTTTTCGGCAAAGGTGATAATCGACTCACCGATGCCCTTTCCCTGCATATTCTTTTGTACTGCCATTTGGCGAAGGCGCAAACAGCCATTGGCCGTATCTGTTAATATGCAGCAACCCAACATCTCATCTTCATCAAAGGCACCAATCAAGATGTCATTTTTTTCTTTCGCAAGTTCGTCTTCAGAAAAATTTAAATTGAGGGGTTTTCGCATTATTTCGTAGCGAAGGGTTACCATTTGTTGGTATTCCTTACTTCCGTGATCTATTTGTTTTAAGCCCATGCTGCAATATAGTAAAATCTTTCTTTCAAACATAGGCATCCACATCAGCCTGAAATTAAAAATACAGCAACGGTATTCGATGTTACCAGGTAGTTAAATTCGGTTGTCACTTAAATCTTGCCCGGCTGTTCTTTGTGGTATATTTTAATGGGTTGCCCTTAAGCGGCTCAAAGCAAGTGAGTGGGAAGTCGCATTAAATGCCATTATTAATCCAGCCGACGAGCCCGCTTGTCGGTTAAAATATGGGGGACGAAGGGTATTTTGGCGGCATAAAACAACACTTGCAAAAGGCCATAAAACACAGCTATTTTTAGGCGATTTGGGAATTAATTTCATAACAACTTATATTTCTTTGTATTTATCTCAAAAAGTATATTTTTGCACCTGATTAACTAAATATTACTATTATGTCAGACATTGCAACAAGAGTAAAGAAAATAATTGTTGACAAATTAGGTGTTGATGAAGCCGAGGTAACCCCTGAAGCTTCCTTCACCAATGATTTAGGTGCCGATAGCTTGGACACCGTAGAATTAATCATGGAATTTGAAAAGGAATTCAACATTTCTATCCCTGATGAACAAGCCGAAACCATCACTACTGTTGGACAGGCTGTTACTTACCTTGAAGAACACGCTAAGTAATCATCATCATCAGTTTTAATCATCGCAGGTAAATTTTATGGATTTAAAGAGAGTAGTTGTTACCGGATTGGGAGCCCTTACTCCATTGGGTAAAACTGTTGCCGAATACTGGCAGGGGTTAGCTGATGGCGTAAATGGCTGCGATTTTATTAAACAATTTGATGCTGCTAAATTTAAAACCAGGTTTGCCTGCGAGGTTAAAGATTTTGATCCCACCGTTTACCTCGACCGTAAAGAAGCCCGTAAAATAGACCGGTTCACCCAGTTTGCATTAATTGCCAGCGACGAAGCGGTAAAGGATGCAGGCATCACCAAAGACAATGTTGATGTTGACAGGGTTGGTGTTATTTTTGCCAGTGGCATCGGCGGTTTAATTACTTTCCAGGAGGAGGTAGTTAATTTTGCTTCGGGTGATGGTACCCCACGTTTCAATCCCTTTTTTATTCCAAAAATGATCCTGGATATTGCCGCAGGGCAAATTTCCATTCGTCATGGCTT
>JBBQOJ010000022.1:0-12143 GCA_038330815.1 Chitinophagales bacterium
CTCAAAAGCCGCTATGGCAGTGAGGTGCGGCGCATCAATGGGTTCTACCACTTTTAAAGGTTTGCTTCGTGCACCCATAATACCTTTCATATTAGGAATGCGTTGCTCCGCCATTCCTTTTTGGCAACTAACTACAAGCGGTAGTGGTGCCCGGCAGGTTTCTTCCCCTCCTTCAATTTCGCGAATCAAAACAGCTGTATCCCCTTCCAGTGTAAATTTGATAGCCAGGGAAATATAAGGAAGATCCAATAACTCTGCCACCATGCCGCCAATAGAGGAACCGTTGAAATCAATCGTTTCCTTACCCGTGAAAACCAAATCGTAGTTACCTTCCTTCGCTATGGCGGCAATCTGTGCCGCAATATAGTAGCTATCTGCACTATCCGCATTTACACGAATGGCTTCATCACCGCCCAGGGCCAGCGCTTTCCGTATAATGGGATCGCAATCGGCACCGCCTACGGTAACAAGATGAAGGATCGTGCCGGCATCCGCCTCTTTTAATTCAATTGCTCTAACCAGGGCATACCATTCGTCGTAAGGATTGATGATCCATTGTACACCTTCTGTAGCGAATTTCGTATTGTTATCAGTGAAAGCTATTTTTGCAGTGGTATCCGGTGTTTTAGTAATGCAGACTAAAATTTTCATATCAAGTATTTAGCAATTGAAAATAAAGTTGTTTATGCAACTAATAACAAAGATAGGATTTGTAAGTTTAAATAAATACAAAAAAATAAAAAAATTAGCATGAGCAGGATAGAGAAATTAAAGGAGTACATGAAGAGCGCTGGCAAGGATAGTTTCTTACAACATGCACTGGCGCTGGAATACATCAAGGTGGGGGACGATGAGGAAGCAAGGAATTTATTCAATGAATTATTATTACGTGAGCCAACCTACGTGGGGTCGTATTATCATTTAGGAAAATTGTTGGAACGTGCCGGCAATTTCGACAAGGCCATCCGCATTTACCAACGGGGTATGGAGGAAGCTAAACGCGCCGGCGATCAGCATTCGTATAATGAATTGCAGGGCGCGCTGGAGGATATAGAAGAATAGACACCAAAGTTGGTATTATAGTATTGTAAATAAATAGGGGAGTTGTCCGCACATTTGTTTTTCATGGCAGCATCCTTGCATCGCCCTCTTGTACATTTTACCTATGGGCTGCGATGTTTAACTAGTCGCAGGTAAATACCGTTAACCATCTTTAATGAACTTGCTCGAGAAATTTAAAGCGTATATAATAAGAGAGAAACTATTTCATCCAAACGACCGGCTATTGCTGGCCGTTAGTGGTGGAATTGATTCGGTAGTGTTGTGTGAACTGTGCAGGCAGGCCGGGTTCAATTTCGAAATAGCGCATTGCAATTTTCAATTAAGAGGAGAGGAGAGTAACCGGGATGAACAATTTGTAGCCTCCCTGTCGCTGCAATATGGCGTTCACTTTCATGTTAAAAAGTTTGATACCTCCACCCATGCCCTACAGCAAAAACAAGGGGTGGAAGAGGCCGCCCGCCATCTCCGATATCAGTGGTTTTACCAGTTAATGCAGGAAATGAATAACCCAGCTACTGGTGTTGAAATAACAAACCAGCGGTTGACACCCCTGTACCTGTTGACGGCCCATCATGCCGATGACAACATAGAAACGGTAACAATGAATTTTTTTCGGGGTACCGGTATCAAGGGATTGAGGGGCATATTGCCTAAGCAGGATAAACTGATTCGGCCCTTGCTGTTTGCCCGCAGAAACGAGCTCGAATCCTTTGTCAGCGAACATGGGCTACGTTTTGTAACCGACCACACCAATGCGTTGAACGATTACACCCGTAATTTTTTTCGGAATATTATTCTTCCCAAAGTGATGGAAAGCTATCCTGCTGCTGGTAATAATATCCTGAATAATATCCAGCGCTTTAGTGAAACCGCTGAATTATATGAGCAGTCAATTGCCCTGCACAAAAATAAATTAATCACATCAAAGGGAGCAGAAGTACATATCCCGGTACTAAAATTATTGAATAGCCAACCGCTGGCTACTATACTGTATGAAATTATTAAAGACTATAGGTTTACTGCGAATCAAACTCAGGAAGCCATTGCTCTACTGCACAGCGATTCCGGCAGGTATATTCAATCCTCTACACATCGGCTATTAAAAAACCGAAACTGGTTGATTATCTCTCCGCTGCTGGCCGGGGAAACGGCCCACCTTGTAATCAACAGTAACGACAAACTGGTTACCTTTTCGGGCGGTACCCTCCAACTGACTTGGGAAGATGGCAATAATGTAGCCACTGCAGGAAGCCCCCTGGTAGCCCAACTGGACATGCACGAAATTCAATTTCCATTGTTACTTCGGAAATGGAAACAGGGCGACTATTTTTACCCCCTGGGCATGCAAAAAAAGAAAAAACTCAGTCGTTTTTTTTTAGACCAAAAATTATACCACTTAAACAAAGAGCAAACCGGGGGTATTGAAATGGATAAAAAAATCCTTTGGGTGGTAGGACAGCGTATTGATGATCGCTTTAAAATTACTGCCAACACAAAGCAGATAATAAAAATCAACTACACGCCAAATTTGGGTTGAAGCAACTGATCAAAAATTTGTGGTAATAATTCAGGCGCCTTCATGCCAATCAATGCAAGTGTGAATACAATTCCAAAAAGGGATCCCCACAAATGTGCATCATGGTTAATATTGCCGATATTTTTCTTCGACATGTAAATACAATACGCCAGGTAAGCTACGGCAAATACAATAAAAGGCATCGGTATAAAATACAGGTAAATAGTTTCCCATGGGCCAAATAAAATACAGGAGAAAATCACTGCCGATACCGCGCCGGAGGCACCGAGCGCCCTGTAATGATAGTTATCCTGGTTTTTAATATAACTGGGTATATCCGCAATTACCATGGATACGAAATATAATAAGAGATAAGAGAGATTACCGCCCAGGCCGTAGCTTGCGAAGTAGATTTCTATTGCCCTGCCAAAAAAATAAAAACTGAACATGTTAAATATCAGGTGCATCCAATCTGCGTGGATAAAACCTGAGGTGATAAACCGGTAATATTGATTTTCCCTTTTTATCCGGTAGGGCCACATCACGGTTTTATTGATAAAGTCGGCATTGGAAAAACCAATTATGGAGACAATAACATTGATTGCTATAAGAAGGAAGGTGATGGGGGTACTTGAAAAATCCATAAATAAATGTTGATTGATAATAGGCCAAAAATATTGTATTATTTGTTAACTGTGATGATACTTTTCATTTCGATTGATAGTGCAAGCCCTGTACACTTGTTCAGCAAGTAATAGGCGCACCAGCTGGTGGGGGAAAACCAATTGCGATAAACTCCATTTAAAATTCGCCCGCTGCATCACAGGGTTACTTACACCAAAAGCACCACCAATAAGAAATACGAGCCTTTTGGTGCTCTCGTTTGCCCGCTGCTGCAGGAAGGCGGCAAATCCTTCGCTGCTCAATTGTTTACCCCTTTCATCGAGCAACACGAGGTAATCTTCTTTTTGAAGTGCCGCCAGGATGATTTCTCCTTCTTTTTTTTTCAGTTCAGGTTCCGTTAATGAACCGGCATTTTTTGGCATGGCAATGATGTTCCAGTCTACCGCGTAGTAGTTGGCAACACGCTTGGTGAATATATTAATGCCTTCCTGCACATAAGGTTCGTGGGCTTTACCGATGGTCCAGCATTGAAATTTCATGGGGATGTGTAATGGCGATATTGTAAAAATAGTTCATCTGGTGTGAAGGACTGTTATTTATTAGGTGGTACTTTCACCTTCTGCCTCAACAATTTGAAAGGGAATTACTTCGTTTATTTAAAAATACCCCGTTGATAGTGCCCGGGCCTGCCCACTTTACTATAATGATCCTATCATAAAAGCCGGTAGTTCTTATTCCAATAGAGTAGCTATTCTTTCAAAATGCCATTGGTGAAATATTTCCTGGCAGGCAGGATAGGTTGGTTTTGTAAACCTGCAATCCAGCGCTTACTTTCATTAAAAAATGTATGGCGGAATTGTTGCTCTCTAACCAGGATATAATGCCTTCTCCGGCACCATGTGTAATGGTCCGGCAATTCGGAGACTGGTCAGTTGATCTAAAAGTGTTGTTTTGGGTAGATGACCTTAGCAACGCTGGTACCATTCGGAGTAATGCAATGCTAAACGTATTTGAAACCCTTGTCGCGGACGGGGTGCAACTTCCTGTACACAAGGGTTCACCGGTTGGAGCAGAAGTAATGGTATAATTTTATCGTAGTTGTTTTTAGTCACCCTACACATCCTTTGATAGCAAAAAAATAAGGGCAGTTATCCACTACCCTTATTTTTCAATGTGACCGCGTTAGGATTCAAACCTAAAACCTTCTGATCCGTAGTCAGATGCTCTATTCAATTGAGCTACGCAGCCTTTTTTACGCAAACAGCGAACTACTTTTTATAAATGGAGGGCAAAAATAGCTATTTATTTTTTCCTGCCCAATTTTTTCCCAAAAAAAATGTTTCTCATTTACTAATGGGTGGTAGTAACTCAAAAAGGCACTTGACTATTTACAACCATTTGCTTTTGGTGTATTTGTTGAAAGCTGACTGCATTACCTTATTGCAATAGAAGCGATCTGCTTCTTGCCTCCTTAATTCCAGGCAATTTTTTTTAGAATAAAGTCTTCAAAAACCTACTTTGGTATTGTCTATTTAAACTCATTTCCAGGTTTTTCATTTAGTTCGTTTTGAACCCTTTTAAATCCTTTTCTGCGATTTTAGAGAACACCGTTGCTTTTGGATAGTAATCGTTTACTAACCCATTATTATTTTCAAAGGCAGGTTATTTCCATGGGCTGTAAGGATGAGTAAAAACAGGTGTGAATTTTTGTGTTTGTTGTAAAGCGTTAAGATGATCCGGTCCTGTTTTCGTTGCAGTTTGCCATCGCTTACTATTATTTCACTAACACCTACATTGATAAGGGTATTAAATGCCTGCCTATGATACTTTGGGTGCAAATATGCCCGCTTCCACCAGCTGGCAAAGAATATGGCCCAACAGGATATGGTTTTCCTGGATCCGGGGCGTATCTGAAGAGGGTACTGGCAGCAAGTAATCTGCCAGGTGTTTCAGGGCGCCACCGGATGCTCCTGTAAATGCGATGGAGGCCATTCCTTTTTCTTTAGCCATCTTGAAAGCATTCAAAATGTTGGCACTATTGCCCGAGGTACTTAACCCTACCAATACATCCCCTTTGTTGGCAGTGCCCTGTATCATGCGTGCATAAATCATATCAAAACCATAGTCGTTGGCTACCGCGGTTAAATAGGAGGTATTACAATGCAATGCTTCCGCCGGCAACGCATCGCGATCAAGGTAAAAGCGGCCACATAATTCTGCTGCCAGGTGTTGCGCATCCGCTGCACTACCACCGTTTCCGCAAAAAAACACCCGGTGCCCATTGTTAAAAGCATGGATGATTACACCCACACATTCGCAAAGGGTTTGCAGAAGGGTTTCGTCCTGCAACAATTGTTGTTGAACAGTGATGGACTGTTGTAATATTTGTTGAATGGCGCGCATGAAAATTATATTAGATTGTCCAACTGGTTACACCCGATGGGGTAAAAGAATAATCCCTGGCAATACCACCAAATTTTTGAAGTGTTTCAATTACTTTATAGCGCGTGTTGGCAGGACAATAAAATACGATAAACCCGCCACCTCCAGCGCCACTTATTTTTCCACCGGTAGCACCAGCGGCTTTGGCAGCCTGGTAAATGGTTTCAATATGTTCGTTACTGATGCCCACGGCCATTTTGCGTTTATGTTCAAAACCGAGGTCGAGTATTTCGCCCACTTCGTGTAAGCGGCCCTTTAAAAGCGCTTCCTTCATACGGTAGGATTGCTCCTTTACGCGGTGCATCGCAGTGATGGGCTCCATGTTTTTATCCTTCACGTGCCGAGCCTGTTCGCGGATAATGGCATCACTGTTTCTCGACGTGTTGGTATAGTACATCTCCAGGTTATGTGCCAGTTCCTGCAGGTACTGTGGCCGAACCTTTAACGGGTTTACGATCACTTTGTCATTGCTGTAAAATTCCATGAAATTAACACCACCAAAAGTCGCTGCGTACTGATCCTGCCGGCCACCGGCCAATTGCAGGTCATCCCGCTCTACCTGGTAGGCCAGCCGTGCAATATCGTAGTCTCCCAGCGGGAGGCGGAGCATTTCCACAAAAGCGCCCACAATGGCTACCACCAGGGTAGAAGAGGTGCCCAGGCCCGAACCTACCGGTACATCAACAAAGGTGGATAAGCGAAAACCGGTGAGCGGCACGCCGTAGTTAGCGTGTATGCGATTGTAAACGCCCTTCAATAAATCTAGTTGTCCATTGATTGGCAGAGTGGGGGCCCAATCAAACCGTTGTTCTTCTTGCTGGTCGAGCGAGGTTACAATAATGGCATTATCAGCGATGGGTTCAATGCTGGCATGAGCACTAAGCGAGATGGTGGCATTTAACACCGCACCGCCAAACTCATCACTGTAAGGACTTACATCCGTACCCCCTCCTGCCAATCCGATGCGCAATGGTGCCTGACTACGGTACATCATAATAGGTGCAAATTAGCCAAAAATAAATCGAATGCATTATACACTATTGGCTTTCGTTTACAGAAAACTAACTACCTGGAAATGGTGGATTGAAATAATGGTGGGAATTAATTAGGGGAGATACTTGCTTATCGGCGGGTACCAATTAATCCGGCTCCAGGCAGGCATGCACCATATTAATCCATTGGTACTTTTTCTTTTCCTCCAGTAAGTGGGGCAAAAAATGTTGTTCTCCTTTTTCAAAATAGTCAATAATTTTTTCAGCGATGGATTGGGCAGTAGGTGCTGCCACCAGTCCAACCCTGCCATCCGGAACCAGTGCTGGCAATCCGCCTACATTGGTCACAATCATGGGTATTTCAAAATGGTAGGCGAGGGGCGTTACGCCACTTTGGGTGGCCGTGCGGTAGGGTTGAATCACTACATCCGCCGCACAGAGATAATTTTTCACCTCGTTATCAGCTATGAAATGGGTATGCATTAATACTAAATCGCGTATACCCAGCGCCGTTACCTGTTCATTGTAAGTGTCGGCATTGTCATAAAACTCACCCGCAATTAACAATTGGGGAACGGGCAGCAGGTGCTTGGGAAAATTGGTCTGTAACAATTTCATAGCCTCCAGTAAAATATCGAGGCCTTTATACTTGCGGATAAAGCCAAAAAATAGCAGTACTTTTTGGTTCTCCGGAATATTTAACTTCGCCCTTGCTGCCTCTCGGCTGATTCGTTCGCCGAAATTATCATACAATGGATGGGGCACAAGCCGGGTGGGTTGGTGCTTAATAAAATGCTTTAAGTCCTTCATCACCTGGTCACTCATCACGATGAATTTATCCACCGGTTGTACAAAGTACCTTGTTAAGAAACGATCCCAGGGCTTTGGTTCATGTGGAATAATATTATCCGCGATACAAACGATACGGGTATGTTTATTTTTTCGAATGATGCGAAGAATGGTTCCCAGGCAAGGGGCCATAAATGGCAACCAATACCTTACCACTACCACATCGGGTTTAAGTTCACGAATCTCCCGGCCCACCTGCAGCCAGTTGAAAGGATTGATGGAATTGATGCGGCTATTGATATTTAACCCGGCTGGCGCAGGATCATTGGTATATTGTGAAGTGCCTGGGAACAGGAAACCAGGGTACTGTAATGAAAAGCTGAAAATACTAACGGTGTGGCCTGTTCGCTGAAACTCCCTGGCCAGCCGCTCATTGAAAGTAGCAATGCCGCCACCCCGCAGGGGATGCGCCGAGCCGATGATAATGATTTTTTTTGTTGGTTGCAATGGAACGGGTTTGGTGATTTCTGGCTTTTGCCAACAAATGCTGAATGGGTTCAAATTTTACCCTTCCTTCCATCATTTATTTACAGGCCGATCTTTTTATCGATCAGGTAATAGTTCCGGTCGGTTGAATTACGGGCGATCAGTTCGCCGAGAAAGCCGGAAAGAAATAACTGGGTACCAATTACGATGGAAATAATGCCTATATAAAATAATGGCCGGTCCGTCATATTAAACCTTGAGTAAAATATTTTGGCGGCGAAAAGGTATGTCCAGATGCAAATACCAATAAAAAAAACGATCAGGCCCCAAAGACCGAAAATATGCATCGGCTTCTTTCCAAATTTCCCCATAAACATGATAGAGGCCAGGTCGAGAAAGCCATTCACGAAACGCGTCCACCCAAACTTGGTGATACCATATTTTCGGGGGCGATGTTCCACTACCTTTTCGCCGATTTTTTTAAACCCGGCCCATTTGGCCAGTACGGGAATATAACGGTGCATTTCTCCGTACACTTCAATGCACTTCACCAGTTTATTTCGATAGGCTTTCAGGCCACAGTTAAAATCATGCAGCTTAATACCAGTAGCACGGCTGGCAGTGGAATTAAATATTTTGGAAGGCAGGTTTTTGGTGAGTTTATTATCGTACCGCTTTTTCTTCCAGCCACTTACCATATCAAACCCATCAGTAACAATCATCTGCCGCAAGGCGGGTATTTCATCCGGACTGTCCTGCATATCGGCATCCATTGTAATCACTACTTCACCCAGGGCTGCTTTAAATCCCTCGTTGAGTGCGGCACTTTTTCCATAGTTGCGTTGGAATTTTATGCCCCTGATGTGCTCATTGCCTGATCGAAGTTGTTCTATAACCTCCCAGGAATGATCGTTGCTGCCATCATCTACCATGATGATTTCATAGCTGAAATTATTCTCCTGCATCACCCGCTCAATCCAGGCGGCTAATTCCGGCAGCGATTCATCTTCGTTATAGAGCGGTATTATTACTGATATATCCATTTGTACAATTGCGCCATTATTAGTTCGGCTATGATAATTAATAATCTCGGGATACCACAAAATAAGGACAGCCGTTTTTGTTACCTGCTGAACCACCAAATCTAATATCACCAACAACGTCTTTGCGGTAGTTGAAAAAAGCATCCCACCAGGGTTAATGATTTTTTCTTCGCTGCATGATAAACCCACCGGCAATGGCGGTTACCATGGCACCTATCACCAGGTAACCAAAAACCGCCCCCATAATCAAGGAGGGCAAA
The DNA here is from genome assembly GCA_038330815.1 of Chitinophagales bacterium. Lineage (GTDB taxonomy): Bacteria > Bacteroidota > Bacteroidia > Chitinophagales > Chitinophagaceae > Ferruginibacter. The sequence continues at coordinate 9,215 of JBBQOJ010000022.1, forward strand.
AACCGCTTCCTGGCGATGTTCACCTTTTCTTCCATTTCAGGTAAGGTGTAATTGCCATTGGTAACCAGGTCAGCGCGGTAAATGGCGGCCATCTCATCTTCAAGGTGAGGCTGCAACAATAAGAAACCAGCCGTAAATAATACCATCAGTAGCGTAACTACAATAAAGCACCGAAAACCCTGTGAAAAATAAGCACCAAATTTATTCGTGTTGTCTGTTGTTTTAGCATATTCCAATAACGTCCATACAATACCTGCCACATAAATGGAGTAGGTGATGTATTGCAGTTTATTCTGGAAATTGCCTTTGGTATAATAGATGGCCACCGACACCAGTATCATGGCCATCCCGGTAATCAGTCCTTTGATAGTGGGTGTTAATGAACGCATTTAATTAAAATAGGTTTTAGTGCCGTTAATAATGCCCACCACTTTACCTGGCAAGGTTTTACCGATAAAGGCAGAGTTGGACGACTTGGAACGGATAAGCTCCTTGGTCAGGATATAGTGACCCGAGGTGGTAAATAGAGTAAGCGTTGCCGTTACGCCTTCGCTGATTTCCGGAACAGGAAGCCCAAAGATTTTCCGGGGTGCTTCCGCAAGTACCTTCACCAATTGCCCGATAGTCCATTGGCCTTTCACCACCGACCAAAGTACGCCAAACAAACTTTCCAGGCCGATCATTCCATTTTTGGCATATTCAAATTCACACACTTTGTTATCATAATCCTGGGGATTGTGATGGGAAGCAATACAATCAATGGTTCCATCCAGTAAACCTGTAAGTAGGGCCTTTCTGTCCTGCGGTGTACGTAACGGCGGGTTTACCTTTAAATTAGTGTCGTATTCCTGCAGATCCTCGTCGCTAAAGAACAGGTGATAGGGGGTAACGGAACAGGTGATTTTTATACCGCTGTCTTTCGCCCGTCGAATATATTCAAGGCTTTTGGCAGAAGAGATACCAGTGAAATGAAGGCGGCTATCGGCATAACGGGTGAGTTTAATATCACGGGCCACCATCAGTTCTTCTGCCATGGAAGGTTTTCCCGGCAGTCCCAGTTGGGTGCTGATAATACCCTCGTTCATCAAGCCACTGCTGCCAATCGTTTTATCCTCGGGTATTTGTATAATAGTGCCATCAATGGCTTTTACGTATTGTAAGGCTTTTAGCAGTAGGCCGCCATCCTGTATGGCGTTTAATCCGTCACTAAACGCCAGGGCACCCGAACCAGCCATATCGTACATTTCTGCCAGTTCTTTGCCTTCTGCGTTTTTGGTGATGGCGCCAATGGGATGAATATTAACGCCGGAACTAGCCGATTTCTGCACAAGGTATTCCACCTGCGACTTACTGTGTATCACCGGGCTGGTGTTGGGGATCAGCATAACATCCGTAAATCCACCCGCTGCAGCGGCCCGCGAACCAGACTCAATGGTTTCCCGGAATTCGTAACCGGGGTCAGCGAAATGAGCAAAAAGGTCCATCCAGCCAATACTAACACAAAGGCCTTCTTCTCGCACTACTTTATCCGCACCGGGTGAAACTTGGTCGGCGATGGTGTGAATAATACCATCCTGTATCAAAATATCTTTTATTTGGCCATTTAATGGCGAGGAAGCACTGACAATGGTAGCCTGTTTAATTAACACCTTCATGAATAAAAAAGTTGCGCTAAGTTACAGGATGTTGTTGTTTTATGATTGAAAATTTCCGTTTGTGTAGGTGGCCGGTCATCGGTATGGCAATTCTCCCTGTTACTGCAGTAGGTAGGCAAAAGGCAAAAACGTCAGCCATTTTCACCAGTAACAAGGTGACTTTACGCGATGACAAAAAACCATTGCGAAGTTTTTTATTTTATATTAATTCCACTACATTTGCCATCCTTAATAGTTCGGGATGTAGCGCAGCCCGGTAGCGCACACGTCTGGGGGGCGTGGGGTCGCAAGTTCGAATCTTGTCATCCCGACAAACAAAGGGTTGTTTCTTCAAATTGAGACAACCCTTTTTTATTCGAGTTGCCTTAGGTTTAGTATTTAGCCGGGGGCCATGCAGGGCGTGGAAGCTCGCAACTTGTTATCCCGATAAAGAGAGAAGTTGTTTCTTCAAATTGAAGGAACCCTTTTTGTAACTACCCACCCCTAATTTAGCAGTAAGTGCTAAAGTAGTCAATACATTTTGTTTTGATATTATAGAAGTATCAATGATAGATCGTATGACGGCAAAGCCATTTACTCCGCTTTCAGATTTGAACTAGCCAGCGATTTTTTGTGTGAACTTTATGTTTCGGATGGCTCCTTCGGTTTCATTAATACTGGATGGTACTTCGCATGCCATAAAAAGGTGAGGATATTTTTATGATTATTTCATAAATTTTTTTTTAGTGTTTTTGCTTTATGTTGTGCTTCATCTATGTTGGTTTGCAAAAGCATTACCATCGTTTTCTCAAGATCATTTCGTTTTTCATTTTGACCATAATAGGTTGGGATAGCCAGCACTGTTTTTAAACTGCGCGTCTGTAGCATCAGGTCTTTCACCTGTACTGTCTAATCACATTTGTAGTTGTAAAGTTCTGTGATGTATTGTAACCGCTGGGTAAATGTGCGGCACATTTTCGATGTTTTTTTGCTAGCGTATCTGTCGTGTCCTACAATACTGTTGAGCAAGCTTATGGGGAAATGTTGTTCAATTGTTTTAAAGCCTCTGTTACGGTGCAGGCAATATAAGTTAGTTTATTGTTTTGCCATTTCCATGTCCAGAATTTTGTGCCATTAACAACCATGCTTGTTTCATCGCTACCTACATAGCTGGCTGTATCAATGCGTTGCTTTATCGTGTAACAATCAAACTCCCCCATCCAAGATTTTTTTAGAATTGTTTCAGGAAACATTCTGGTAACATTTTCTTATCGTACCGGTAACATTCTCTTTAT
>JBBQOJ010000023.1:0-11958 GCA_038330815.1 Chitinophagales bacterium
AGGGGGATAAAACCAGCAAGGGGCGTGCTTTGCAGAACATGATCCAGATTCCGCAGGATGACAAGGTGAGGGCGATCATTGATGTAAAAAACTTCAATGACGAGGATTATGTGAAGAGTCACTATATTGTGTTATGTACCAAGAAGGGGATAATTAAAAAGACCGACCTGGAAGATTTCAGTCGCCCGAGGCAGAATGGCATCAATGCAATCAACATCCAGGAAGGTGACGAGTTACTGGAAGCCAGGATGACGGATGGCAATAGCGAAATAATGCTGGCCGTAAAAAGCGGCCGGGCCATAAGGTTCCCCGAGGAAAAAGTGAGGTCAACTGGCCGTGGAGGTATTGGCGTTTATGGTATTGAAGTAGAAGATGATAAGGATGAAGTGGTAGGCATGGTGTGTGTAAACCGGGAGGATAAAAGCAGGACGATTCTGGTGGTAAGTGAAAAGGGCTTTGGTAAGCGCACCTACCTGGATGATCCTGCAACCGGTGAACCCAACTATCGTGTTACTAACCGCGGTGGCAAGGGGGTTAAAACCATTAATGTAACCGATAAAACCGGTTCCCTCGTAGGGTTACTGGATGTAACGGAGAAGGAAGACCTGATGATTACCTGCGTAAGTGGTGTTACCATTCGTATGAGTGTGTCTAGTGTGAGTGAACAGGGCCGCGCCACACAAGGTGTAAAATTGATCAGGGTGGATGAGGGTGATGAAATTGCAGCGATAACAAAACTCGATGAGGAGCCTGAAGTAGAGGAAATTGTAAACGAAGAAGGTAGTGAGCAAACCAATGAAGTTATTGGTGAGGAGGCAACAAATACAGCTACAACGGACGAAATAGTACCAGGTGAAGAGGAAGATAGTTCCTCATCAACAAGGGATGATATTGAAGAGGCCGAATAATTACAATATTTTCTTTATCATGTGATTATAAAATTTATTGAGAATTAAAAATAAAACTGCAGCCAACACTGCAGTTTTATTTTTGCCAATTATTTTGTTTGCATTTAAATTTGAATAGTAGGATATAAATTACTTTATCACAATGAGATAGTTATACCAGGTCCTCATTAAAGGATAAATGTACTGCATCTATATTTGTCACCACCTGCCTGTAGGTTACACCTGCCGTGTTGAGAAGGTGGCGGGAAGCTTTAGCGGGATCGGTGGTAGCATATTTATCTGATAAATATATTACTTCCGTGATGCCCGATTGAATGATGGCCTTGGCACATTCATTACATGGAAAAAGAACGGAGTAAATGCTGCAACCCTTCAGGTTCATACCAATATTATTAAGGATCGCATTTAGCTCAGCATGGCAGACATAAGGGTATTTGGTGTTTAGAAAATCACCTTGCTTATCCCAGGGAAAGGCATCATCATCGCAACCAATGGGTAAACCATTGTAGCCAGTGCCAACGATTTTTCGCTGGGGGCTTACAATACAGGCACCCACCTGGGTAATGGGATCTTTGCTTCGGCAGGCACTCAACAGGGCGATGCCCATAAAATACTCATCCCAGGAAATATAATTTTGTCTTTTTTTTAGTGATGTCATAAAGCATAAGACCAATTTGTGGCAAACGAAAATACCCTTTTTTCAGTTGGGAGCGAGCGTGTATGCTATTACCCTGAACAGATTTCGGGTAGCTAAGGGCTATGTTAGCGGTAAGCTGCTGGCCGGCAAACCTCAATGGTAAGAGAGGTTCTATATTTTGTAACTTCGTAACAAACAAACTAGACAATGAATTACGGCGCTATCAATATTGACCCAGAAACAATGGGCGGGACACCGGTTTTTACCGGAACACGAGTTCCTATTCAGACCCTTTTTGACTATATGGAAGGCGGTGATGACCTTAATGAATTTCTCGATGACTATCCGACTGTTTCAAAGGACACTGCTATTCAAGTATTGGAAATGTCAAAAAAATCATTGACTACCGAAAAAATGCTTCATAAAAATTTTGCTTGATGAAAACTTACTCAAACAGCTTAAGGCGGATTTTAGACCTGATTATGATGTGAAAACCGTTCGAGATATGGGATGGTTAGGGAAAAAGAATGGTGAACTTTTAGGACTTATTGTTTTTAACGGATTTGACTTTTTCGTCACGATTGACAAAAATTTACGCTATCAGCAAAACCTTGACCGCATTGAATTGAAAATTTTCCTACTGTTGGCTACCAATAACCGTAGAGAAACCTTGCAATTGCTTGTTGAAAAAATAAAAGGGAAGATAAAAGAAGGCAACTTGCAAAAGATAAATGAAGTCTCCTAATTTATACCGCCTACCGCTAACAATGCATTTCCGCAATTGGGGGCAGGACATTGTAACTTCAGCAACAGCAACATGTCAGCAGTGGCTTGGGGCATGACTCTTTCTAAAGAACATTTCGTTAATTTCATTATCACATTTCTTATCATCATTACCAGCTGGCAGGTCGTTTTCCAACACCCCCAACTCACGGCAATGCAAAACGTTATATCCTGTTCAAAATATTACTCAGTAAATATTTTAATTATTAGCGGATCAGTCTCATAAAGTTCATTAGATATTTGCTATCGCTTTGAACATCTAATCAAGTGCAAAACCCGGGCGTGAGCCAAAGAAACAATTCAAAATGGGCATAGGGTAGCATAGCCCTTTGCGCCTGTTTAACATAATATTTCGTTATACCTAAAATGAAATTCCTTGTTGCCGTTATTGCGATTTTTATTCTGCCATCAGGCAATAAGAATAAATAAAAATCGCAATAACGGCAACTGTCCTTGCCGCAAACAGAACATTTCATTTTCGATTATAACGTGTATTATGTTACTCAGGTTAGCCTATGGGGAGGGAAAAAAAGTAATTTGCGGTTCGCCACTTTTCTTTATGTAGCGGGAGCGGCCTGCGTGGATGACGAGCTTGTGCGGAGGGATTTTGTATTGTTTCTTTGATGCGGAGCCCTTTTAATTCGCCGCAAGCGAATATTATTAAATCAAAATCATTTACCCTTTTGAGAAATCACTGCGGAGTTTTTTTTCAAATTCTTCAATGTATTCATCTTTGTTAGGATGATTGTTGAATATTAGTAATGATATATCAAACTCTTCCCCATCGTATCCAGGAAGTATAAAATTGCATTTTTCTAATAATGGGAGTTCTGACTTAATTGTTCTATACCACATGTTGAACTTCCTAGCTCTGTGATGGCCATCGCCATTAGAAGTATCGCAAACATAAAAGAAAGTACATGTGTCCCCCTTCGATGCAATATTAGTACTCAATATATGTATTATAGTATAGCCCACCGAGGCATCATATAATATTTTACTATCATCACATTGCCTGTCAATTGAAATTTCATATGATTCCCCATTATTAAATAATAAATCATGTCCATCAAAAATTTGATGGTTAGGGGATAATGCTATTGTATAGTAGCAACCTTCATCTGTTACAAATAAAAAAGCCCCATCATTTCCATTGATGGGGGCGAAAGCGTATCTTGAAGGTATTTTACCCATCAATCTTTTTCATAGATTTAAGGGTCGCTATAATTTGCGGATCAACAGATTCTATCATTTTTCTGTGCCTTTCCTTTTTGTCGGCTATTTCTTTTTTGATAAAATCAATTACCCTTATGTTTACGTTTGATATGGTTATAGTGTTTTGCATTTTATTTGGAATTTTTGTATTCCAAGAAGAAGTTTCAATATTATGGTAACGAAAGAAAATGTAAAATGTTATCTCGGATGTTTGGACAAGAGATTTAAAAAACTAGACGAGTGTCTTTAACTAAGCATTTTAGAGGGTTTGAGCGGTCCAAAGGGCAGGCTCATGTTATTTAAATGCTTTAATCATGCAAATATATAACAAAGTTTGTTATAAAGTAAAAGTACGTACTATATAATAGAGATAATTCCATGGCTTGAATGGCATAGTTAAATAGAATACCGCTCTAATCAAATGCAAAACCCGGGCGTGAGCCAACGAAACAATACAAAACGGGCGCAGGGTAGCATAGCCCTGTGCGCCTGTTTAACATAATATTAATTATAGGACTAAAATATAAAACCGGTATTATTGAATAAGATTATTTTGCTTTGCCAGTCAGCGTTTCAGCTGCTAAATAATTTTGTAATCTGCTGGTGGTCAAAAAATCAAAGGTTGATTTCTTCTTATTCCGTTAAGTACGGAGCATTTTCAAAAACTGCATTTTCATTCCCAATTAAGTCTGCGGCGGCATTTTACAGTGGTTATTAACCAATCGGCCGACTCCAAATTGGTATTTAAAATATACCGACCATCTAATACCTACAATTAATAATTAATTCCTAATCTAACTATTTAATCCAACTTCGGGTAAGTCATAACCGCGGGTAAATCATACGTGAATGATATTTAAAGAGGTTTAAAAGCTTGAAGACCAGAGGTCAAATATAAAATTTGCTTATCTGCCGCCACTCTTTATATTTGCCATGCATTTTTGTTCTTATTCGCCATCTAGTAACCGTACTCATGAAACCGGCATTTACCGTACTCGCATTATTCCTTTTAATATGTATTTTCCCAGGTTGTCAAAAAGAGTTTACCATTTAAGATACCCTGATCGCCCCGGTAAATAAAGGTACCGCTCTTTTTTCCTTTGATGGCGGACCGGGTTTTTGTAGCAGTCCCATGATAAACGGTACCTACCGGGCTGGCGTAGGCATGGATGCGAACAATATAGTCACCTTGGTGGTGATGGTGCAGGATACGGGTTCTTATACCATCGTGGGCAACGTGGTAAATGGGATTCAATTTTCTGCCAGCGGGATTTTCCTTAGTAACGGACAACAATCAATACGATTTACAGCCAACGGAACCCCGCTGGCTGGCGGCACATTTAATTTTTCGCCCGGTAATGCCACCTGCAGTTTTCCAATCACTTTTACCGCAGCTACCACCATCCCGGTGAGTTCAAGTGGCTGCAAAGACTGCATCTATATACCCTTGTGCAGCGGTAGCGAATATGAATATATTGATTCTGTATTTGATCCAATTTCGGCTACTTCAATCAGCCAGCCCCGTTATGCTGATTACACTTTTATTAAAGATACCACCATAGGCGGATTGGTTTTCAAAAAGTTAGGTATTTCAAATCGATTAACTTCTTCGAATGGTTTCTTAAATTGTACCAATGGTGAAACTACTAATATTTCCTATTCAGGTTCAATCCACCACATCCACCAATGTGTTATTGGAGCTCCGATCTGTTGATCTAAAGACGAATGCTGCCGTTGGTACCAGTTGGTCTGATACTGCTTCCATTAGTTCAGGAAATGTCTTGTACCGTAAGCATAGTATTAAAGAAAAGGGCATTAATAAAATCATCAATGGTACCACCTATACTAATGTTATCCGGGTGTCGGTAGCACAAAGTGTGTTATATGTATCTCCACCCATTGGTTTAATCCCTACCGGGGTTACCGATTATTATTTTGCCAAAGGCATAGGTTTGATTGAAACCATCACCTTTGGTGAAAACCCTTTAACCAACCAGGCTTACCTTGCCTATCGCTCCGTATTAAAAAAGTATTTTATTCCATAGGCAACCAGTTAAAAAACCGGGGTTGCCTTCGTTTAGTCCCTACCTGGCTATCCCAGCCTTCTTGGCTGATTTTGCCTTTCGTGCAACATCACCTACTTTTGCGCAAATGCAAAAGAATCAATCAACCCTCGACTCTATCATTGCCAATTTAAAAATTGAGGCACTGAACGAGATGCAACTGGCATCTATAAAAGCCAATGCGGAACACGACAACGTTGTGTTGCTCGCCACCACCGGTTCGGGTAAAACACTGGCTTACCTGTTGCCCGTACTGGAACACCTACGTGTTGATGTTAAAACCGTACAGGCCTTGATCTTGGTGCCTTCCCGCGAGCTGGCCCTACAAATTGACGAAGTGTTTAGGAAAATGTCGACCGGTTATAAGGTTACCTGCTGCTACGGCGGGCATAAACGGGAAACCGAAGAAAATAACCTAAAACAATCCCCCGCTGTAATCATTGGTACACCCGGCCGGGTGGCCGACCATTTGCGAAGAGGTAATTTTGAAACTGGCAGTATTACCACCTTGGTGTTGGATGAGTTTGATAAATCACTCGAATTAGGCTTCCAGGAAGAAATGTCTTTTATCATTGGCTCATTAGCAAATGTAAAAAAGCGATTGCTTACTTCCGCCACAGAATCTTTAGGCATCCCTTCCTTTATTGGCATCGGTGATCCGTTTCGGTTAAATTTCCTTGGCAATGCAATTGAAAAAAAGCAGGAAGATGAGCTGGTGGTGATGACCCTGGCTTCACCTGAAAAGGACAAGTCTGATTCCCTGTTCCGGTTAATCTGTATGATTGGCAATAAATCGATGATTGTATTTTGCAATCATCGCGAATCGGTGGAAAGAACCAACCAGTTGTTAAAAGACAGGGGAATTGTAACGGTATTTTACCACGGCGGCATGGAGCAGCAGGAACGCGAAAGTGCCATGTGTAAGTTTAAAAACGGGACCTCCAATGTGTTGGTTACAACTGATCTTGCATCGCGGGGCCTCGATATTCCAGCTATAAAATATATCATTCATTACCACCTGCCTGCAACGGAAGCCATTTATACGCATCGCAATGGCCGCACGGCACGTATGGAAGCAGGTGGAAAAACCGTGCTGATTTTATCAGAAGAAGAAAAATTACCACCCTATATCACCGGTGATGTGTCGGAAATTATCCTCCCTGAAACAACGGAACTGCCTGAAAAACCTAAATGGTCGACCTTATTTATTGCAGCAGGAAAAAAAGACAAGGTGAATAAAATTGATATTGTTGGATTTCTGTCAAAGGTAGGCCATCTTAAAAAGGATGATATCGGGCTAATTGAAGTAAAAGACTTTTTCTCTTTCGTTGCGGTAAGAAAATTAAAAGTGGGTGAACTTTTTGAAGTAATTAAGGACGAGAAAATCAAAAACAGGAAGGTAAAAATTGCCATCGCTAAATAACACCAACAGTTTTATTTAATACCAATGTGGTTTAGTTAAGGTTGGTGGTGACCCCAACCTTGGCCGTGAGCCGTGGACAATCTCCACCCGCCACTTGAGATATCACTAACGAACGACATTGAATTTAATAGCCTCATTATCCTACTCCGACTTAACAGAATACAGGTGTTTGCTGAAGGAAGTAACAAAATTAGTTACCAGGTGAAAAAAACGTTCCGTATCGTTGAACATAAATGCATGTTGAATGGGGATCACGTAAATGGGTAGGTCTTTCAATTCCTTTTCAAATTTCTGCAACCGCACGCCATCCTTCTCAGTGGTGAGCAAAATCTTGTTTGAACCCGGCATTCGTTTAAATTGACGCACGATGTCTTCGAGGTCGCCAATGGAAAAGATATGATGATCGGGGTAGCTAATCATATCATAAGATTGTACCTGGCTATTCAGATATTTTTTTAGCGGATTAGGATTGGCAATGCCGCAAACCAGCAACACTTCTTCCTGGTTGCTCAGCGGGTATTCGTTTTTGCTAAATAAATGATAAGGGTGGGTATAAATTATTTGGGTAAAAAATACATGCTGGTACTTTTCAGGCTTTAATTCTTTTACAATCAGGTCGCGTTCTTTCTCCGCTATGTCGTGCCTGCACTTGGTAACAATAATAATCTCCGCCCGGTTGGCACTTTTACGACTATCCCGCAAATCCCCTGCAGGCATCAACAGGTCACGGGTGTACAGGTTTCTGTAATCCGTTAATAAAATATTCAATCCTGCTTTTACATGGCGGTGCTGAAACGCGTCATCCAAAATAATAATTTCGGTGGCCGGTCTATCGTGCAACAACTGGGGAATGGCTACCAGGCGTTCTTCCCCCACTGCTACTGTTATTTCCGGAAATTTTAAATGAAATTGCATTGGTTCATCCCCTATTTCCAATGCCGTTGTATTTTCGTTGGCAACGCCAAAGCCACGTGTTTTCCGTTTGTACCCCCTGCTGAGTGTTGCCACCGCATAATTGTTCCTGAGCATTCTAACCAGGTACTCCACCATGGGGGTTTTACCCGTACCTCCAACAGCCAGGTTGCCAACACCTATAATCGGAAAATTAAACTCTGCGGAAGGGATATAATTTTTGTCGAATAACCAATTTCTAATACGGATAACAATCCCATAAATAAAGGAAAATGGCAGCAATAAATATCGAAAACTCTTTAACAATCGCGGTGCATTAGAGGTAAATAATGGATTAAAGCAAGCAAGAAAAGTGCCGGTAATGAAGGACAGGTTGGTGCTAAAAAGAGTAGATAGCGTCCGGTGTAATACCGAAATCCAATTTTACATCAAATTTGTTGATGTCGTCTACCTGGTCAACGGGGCCAAAATAACTAAAGCCCACTTTCAAGCAATCTTTACGGCATAATTTTAAAAACCGGTCATAATACCCTTTTCCATATCCCACCCTGTTACCCTTTTTATCAAAACACAATAAAGGTACAATCACCAGGTCAATTTCAGTTGGGAACATATCAATGCCTTCAACCGGCTCCTCGATTCCCAGTGAATTGGTTTGAAACACTGTTTCGTCATCTACTATTACGGAAATGATTTCCGGGTGTTTGGTACCCCTTACCATTACCGGGTAAAACAATTGCTGACCTGGATTTTTAAAGTAACAATAATCTGTGATGGTTTGCGGATCAAATTCGTTTAGTTGCCGTATGGGAGAGTAAGTCATTATGAGTGACGGGATATCTATTTCGAGTTGCTGAAATTGAATCAGTAACAGGTCATCCAACTTCGTCTTCATTTGCGGTGATAGCGCAGCCCGTTTATCTTTATAGAGTAACCGGATGTCTTCTTTTTTCATTTTGCTGGTGCTTACGGGTATTGATAAATGTTAGGTTAATTTACCACCCGGTAAAGCAGTGGTAAATATTGATTTTTACACAGGCAAAACAAATCAATGAAATAGCATAATGAATATTAAACAGGCAATTGGCCAAACCCAGGCATGGTAAAAATGCCATCAAAGGATAAATATAGAAAAAATAGTTGTTCCATAATTCCGTTCTGACTTATAATGCGCAAATTTTTTGTAATCGTTTCGTGGCGTGTGCTCTAGTACAAACCAGCCTCCGGGGTTTAAAAGGGCTTTTTCAAACACTTTTCGCGGAAGGTCATCAATGGAGGCAAGCGCGTAGGGCGGACCAGCAAAAACAAAATCGTAGGTAACATTGGTAGTTTCGATAAATTTAAAAACGTCTGACTTAACCACTTTAAAATTTTCGAATTGTAGCGCTTCTGATGTTCTTTTTATAAAGTCAAACATCTGGTTGTCTTTTTCAACAATAGTGATAGCGGCCGCTCCCCTGCTGGCCAGTTCGTAGCTGATGCTACCTGTGCCACCAAAAAGATCTAGTACCGAAAGGCTTTCAATATCAAGGTTATTTTGAATGATATTGAAAAGCCCTTCCTTGGCAATATCCGTGGTGGGGCGTGTATAGGGCATTTTAGCCGGCGGTTTTATTTTTCTGCCGCCATGTTGTCCGCTGATTATACGCATGCTGCTATTTCAAAAAAATGACTAAAGTAATGGGATGGGTATTGCGCTATTTCTTCGGGATACTGGTAATGCGCAGGAAGCGTGCAAAAGGTAAGCTGTAAAAAATATTTATATAATTCACTAAAAAGCGCTGAATCTTCATCGATCAAGCCACTTAGTCGTACCACTGTATTGTCTATCTCCACGTCAAAACTTTTACAAAGTTGCAACAAATAGTAAGCAACGTCTTCCGAGGTGGTGAAATTGAAATTTTGCAAGGCCTGTAATTTCCCCTCCCTGGTTAACATTACCTGTAGGTGTTGTTTGCCAAAGATGCAGTACAACTGGTTGGGATGCTGCGTCGCCAGGTTGGGTAATAACGAAAACAGGTGACTGTGCCTTGCCATACTAAAGTAGCGATTGATGGCCTGGTCTATCATTACCGGTACATTGTAAACTGTATGAATTGAAAGCTGGTATATAAAATCGCTCCTGGTAATTACAACGTTGTTTTCGCCGTAAACCAATTCAAGTATTGCCTGGTTGCTTTCTTCCTGCATTAACTGGTGTGGCACCAATATAGTTTGCGGGTAACCATAAATGATATGTACCCGCTTGAATGACTGGCTTAATATGGGCTGGCCGGTGATCAACTCGTGGAGGTATTTAGCCGACAGGTCAGTGTTGGTATCTTCCTTAAAATGACACACCACCAGGGAAAGGCAGCAATTATTTTGCATCACCATAAATGACATTCCCTGGGTTAGTATCTCTACATACAAATCACAGGGAGTATCATCTAAAGGCGCGGCCTGGAACTGGAATGATGGGGTCAAAGTTTTTTTTAAGCTGGCAAAATAAGATATTTTTACCGACTTATGGAGGGTAACGCTGCAATAAATGATTTAAAAGTACAAGTTACCTGGCGTCAAATCTTATCCATTGCCCTGCCCATTACCCTGGCCATGTTGATTCCACAGATCAATATGCTAACCAATAGTATTTTTTTGGGTAACCTGAGCACGGAAGCGCTGGGAAATGCAGGCATCACAGGAGTATTTTATTTAATATTTGCGGTAGCAGGGCATGGACTGAACAATGCGCTGCAAGCCGTATTTTCAAGGTATGCAGGAAGCGGCAATACAGCTGCTTTTAAAATAATACTCGCCCAAGGTATTCGCATTAGTTTACAGGTGGCCGTTGCAGGTATGTTATTTACCTGGCTGATTGCGCCTTTTATAATGCAGGCCATTGCAGCCCCCGCCTCCTACCCGGAAGAAATGAGTTTTTTACGCATACGGATAATGGGGTTACCATTTTTATATTTGTTTCAAATGGGTAACGCCTTCCTGGTGGCATCCCTTAACAGCCGGTACCTGATGATTGGCTTTATTGCCGAAGCGTTAGTCAATATCGTGCTGGATTACGTGTTGATTTTTGGTCATTTTGGTTTTCCGAAAATGGGGTTTAACGGGGCAGCGATCGCATCGGTAATTGCTGAAGCTGCTGGCTGTGTGGTAGTATTCGTAGTATTGTATAAAACAGGGTTGCAACGCCGGTACGCATTACTGCAACAATTTGGCTATGATAAAGCCAGGTCGAAGGAAATTATCAAGTTTGCCGCCCCACTGCTGCTGCAGTACGTACTGAGTGTGACCACCTGGCTGATTTTTTTTATATTGATTGAAGATAAGGGGATATCGGCCAAAGCCATCAGCAATACCATGCGCAATGTATTTGGATTGGTAGGGGTGTTTGTGTGGGCATTCGCAGCTACCAGTAATGCGATGGTCAGTAATTTGATGGGGCAACAACGTGAAGACCTGGTGATAACTGCCATCACCAAAATTATGGTGCTGAGTATTACCTGTTGCACGTTGATGTGCCTGCTGGTGAATATTTTTCCAGGTGCGTTTTTTGCAATGTTTGGGCAGGACAAGGAATTTATAGTACAAGCCATCCCGGTACTACGAATGGTTACCGTGGGTTTGCTGGTAATGAGTATTGGCAATATATGGTTAAATGGCGTAACCGGTACGGGTAAAACACGCATGAACCTGCAGATTGAAATCATCGCAATCAGCGGGTATATGATATACACCTGGATATTTATGAAACTGCATTACCTGTCGTTGGCTATGGCGTGGAGTAATGAACTGGTGTACTGGGGCACCATATTTATTGCATCCTTTATATTTCTAAAAAGTGGTAAATGGAAAACATCGGCGGTGAAAGGTGCCTGAAGTAAAAGAAAAAAAAATCTATCAGCCGGTAAGCCGGATTCTGTGGTCCCGGTAAAACCAGGATGGCCATCATTTATCTTGCCACAACATTACTGCTGTGATCTTGCTGCCTACCCTCCAACGCTGCCTGATTTTCATCCGGCA
>JBBQOJ010000024.1:0-11591 GCA_038330815.1 Chitinophagales bacterium
TTTTATTATAAATATTGAGCAGTGCTGCTTTATCATAAGGGATAGATCCAAGCATCATCGGTAAAGCGCTGGGCGGCCAGGTGCCAGGATTGTTTTTCCAGTTACCCTTGGGCAATGGGCAAATACCACAGCCTTCATCCTCCAGGTTATTACAATTTTCATCAAAGCCGTGGCCATATATTTCAGTAGCGCCTGGGTTAATAGCTGCGCCGCCAGTATTCGGATTATCGTTGCAACCGCCGGGGAGACCGGCCGAAGTGTAGCCTGTGCCAGGGTTTGTGCAGGATTGGGTGCTGCTACTATAGTAGCCAATACCATCGACATCGAGGTACCATGTTCATACAATATGGATGCCCTTGCATTGTAGCCGGATATATGCATCCGCTTCCAGGCATCGTGCTGCTTTTGTGGGTTTAAATTCAAATTAAATTCTGGTATCATCCTGTATCTAAACAATAGCCGGTGATTGTTCACCGGCTATTGTTGGGGTTATAAAAAATCAATGTGCTTACCTCGTCTTCACCATTTTGCCTGTTACCAGGGTGGGTTTACCGGTTGCATCCATGATTTGAAGCTGGTACAAATAAATGCCAGCCAACTATTTATTGCTTACCAGGATGGCCACCTTTTGCCGGGGGGGGTAAATACTATCCGCCATTTTTTTCATTATAACGGGGTTGTTGACCTATTAACAAGTACAAGGGTTATTTTGAACTTAAATCTTTTCGCATAAAAAGTAACTCACTCCAGGTTTCCTGGGTATATTCAGCAACATCTTCCAGGTATTGTGCATGTGAACCTTCGCCGTGTATGGTTTCATACAAGTCTTTAAACGGTTTGCGAAAACCGGCTACCCGTTCTTTTAATCCCTGCTTATACCTTGTTACCAACGTATATTGGGCAGGGCCTGAAGAACTGGATGCATATACAGCAACTGTTGCGCCGGAGACAATCCATACTTTTTTTATTTTTTTAATGATGTTGTAAACATTATCGCCCTTTCCTACTTTGGGATATATATGCGTAATATTTATTTTATCAGTAAACTCCCCCAATGCAGTGGTGCTTAATGAATCCTGGTAAACGGAATACCCGCCTGATTGCTTATCAGTTAAATAGATGGCTACGTTCTTATTCCAGTCCATTTGATGTTCCGGATTGATATCGCCTCGTGCATCTTCGCTTTCCCAGGTTTTAGGGCCCTCTGTAATATGGTAACCGCCAATATCGGGGCCTGATTGAACAGCAAACACACGCCAGTAGACATCACCGGTATGGTATTTTTGTGCATGGGCCGCCAGGGCTTTTTCAAATTCCATCACCTTTTCTATTTTGGGAAATACCCTGTGTGTGGAGATTACATTTTTGTTTTGGCTGATGCCTGCAAAGGGCAGGAGCATCAATACAAAAGAAAACAGTTTCATGTTGGAATAAAAATTGTTGTTCATTGTTGTTAGGTTTGTTTGGTGAAAAATGAAGTTGATAAATGCATGATATTTCCGGTAATACGCCTGAAGTCATTAAAGGCATCTATGGAACTTAAACTTACACTTCTTTAGAACAAAAATTTCCTGGTAAGGACGAAAGTGGCAGATAACTGTCCGAAGGGGTGGATTTATTTACCGGCGAAATACTGGAGAGGGATAGTTGTTGATTGGATGCGAAAAGTAATTAAACAGCAATTGGATGTGCACACAAGATGCCGCAGCTCACTAATGCATGAGCACCGGGCATGTCGGCCACGCATCAGGCAGCTTTTATTGGTTTAAACTCAAAATAAATACGGGTACCATCTTTTATTTCTTCCCGCATGGATCCTATTAATTGTTGCGTGAGCAATGATACTAGCTGGCCGCCGAAACCGGTGCCATGGATAAGGCCAGATTTGCCGACTCCGTTATCCGAAACTTCAAGTTGCAATGCTCCATCCGCCTGTTGTTGAAGGCTTATCCGTACTTTGCCATGCATGCCTTCAGGGAAAGCATATTTAAGCGTATTGGTCAGCAATTCGTTTACGATCAGGCCCAATGGTACGGCAGTATCAATATCCACATCCAGCAGGTCCATTACACATTCAATGCTTACCCTTTTTTCGGCGCCAAAAGAATCAAGGATGCTCTCACTGAGATTGATTAAATAATCCTTCATTTCAATGGCACCCAGGTTGGTGCCCTGGTACAGTTTCTGGTGAACAATGCCAATGGACTGCACCCGGTTTTGTCCCTCCAGCATTGCCTCCCTGGTATGGGGATCATCAATCTGGGCACTTTGCAGGGCCAGCAAACTGCTTACTACTTCGAGGTTGTTTTTTACGCGGTGATGAATTTCTTTCAGCAACAATTCATTCTCCGCATTTTTCGCTGCCAGTAATTTGTTAGCGCGGGTACGTGACCGGTAGCTACGATAGCCTACCACTAAAAGGATGGCCAGCAAGGCAGCAATTCCTATACCAAGCCATTGCACCCGGCGTTGTTGTGATAGTTGCTGCTGCTGTGCGTTGATGGTGTCTTCCTTTTTTTTAGATTCATATTTGGTTAGTAATTCCGACATGGCGGCATCACTTTCTTTACTGGCGGTGCTGTCTCTCATAAGCCGGGCTTTTTTCTGGTAGGCCAGCGCGGAGGGAAAGTTGTTTAGTTTTTCGTAAATGGTACTAACATGCACATAATTTTCAACAATGTTGGAAAGGTCACCGGCGGCTTCCATTTGCTCAATGGTTTGTAACTGGTAATGCAATGCCTCCCCATAATTACCCATTAATAAATTTACCTCGCCCAGGTTGGCAGTAACCGTACTGGCGGCATTGGTATAATTGGTTTTTTTGGAAAGCGCCTGCGCCTTTTTATATTCGCTCAACGCTTCGGGGTACCTGCCTAAACGTTTGAGGGCATTACCTCGGGCATTGGATAAATCACACAAATTCATGTCGCCCAGTTTCATGGAGTTGTTGATCGCAATCGCCTTGTCGTAATAATCCAGGGCATGTGTTTTTTCGTTCATGGCAATGCTAACATTACCAGCATTAAAGAAGGAGTGCATCAACTCCTCCTGCAGGTTGTTTTTCTCGCAAATAGCGATGGCTTTTTCTGCATAGCCCAACGCTTCTTTCAACCTGCCCTGTCTTGTAAGATCGTCTGAGATGCGACCGAGCGCACTTGCAATTCCCTGCTGGTCGTTTAACGCTTCCATCAACTTCAGGGCCTTCATGTCTGCCTCCATGGCTTTTTCAATGTCCTGCTTTTTTTTATACACCCAGCCAATTTTAAACCAGGTGGTAGCCTGCCCCTTTTTGTTTTGAATGGCAGTATACCCCAACATTGCCTTGTTAAAAAAATACGTGGCGCTGTCCAGTTGCAACTGGTTGGCAAACATTCTTCCTTTCATTTCATAGAAAACCGGTTGCCTGTTTTTGTCGCCTAGTTTTTCGGCCAGTTGCACGCCCTTACCCGCATACACCAATGCCTGGGTCAGATCCGTTTCAAAAGCAGTATTTACCAGGTCGGTCAGCAGGGCAAACCTGTGGTCATCGGTTGTGGCAGTTGTTAAGGCAGCTTCCAGGCTATCCACTTTACCGGTTTGCGCATAAAGGGTTTGAATAAAAAATAACAGTAACAGCCAGCTTTTTTTCATAGTAGTGTATTTAAATATTTTTCCAATATAAAAGCTAGTGGTGTTAGCTCCAATTAATTAAAGGCTTTGCAACCGCTTCATTAGCTATGCCGCCGGTGCCATGATTATTTATTAACTGTTTCATGGCTTGTTGTACATTTCTGTAATCAAGTATTTCTTCCAGCAGATTACTAAAAAAAATTAACACCGGACGTTTTCATTGCTGGTCGCATAGCTTAGTTCAACGCCTCCTGCATTATACTTTTAGTTTCCGACCTATCCTCTTGCAGGCAGTTCGCCTGAAGCGTTTCAGTTGTGAGCGCCTTGCTAAAGACATCCTGATTTCTTCGTCATTTTAACATTCAGTCCTTCGGTTTGTCCTTGAGACCCTCATTTGTTTCCTTTGCGTCGATGGATGACTCGTTTCTGACCTACTATGACTTCTGCTTTACAACGAAGCATCTTTGGCAGACCTCCTAGTGTAAGTGGGAACGCTTTCCATCCAGGTAGCCGCTGCATTTTTACAATGGCAATCTGTGTAGTAACGGGCTTCCTTTTCTTATGTACCACTACCCTTGACATCACGCCTTTTATGCAGTGTCTGTTCGTCGGCTCGAAAGTTTTCCGCTAGCCTCCTTCAGATTCCATTTCGCAATGGACACCCCTATTATTGGCTAATGATACGTACTGAAACGCTTATTCGGGACTTTCACCCTATAGCTATTACACATGCATGGCGCATATAAAAAGTTCATTCAGCGTTAGCTGGATGAACTTTTTTATTTTGGCAGGATATTTTTATTCCGGCTTATTTTTTTAACCGCTGATAAATCTCCACCCCTTTATCGCCATTGCTTTCGGTAATCGTTTGCTTAAATTCATCGGCTCCTGTTAACTCAATATCAATGTCAAAATCTTTACCCCTAATTACATAATAGGTTGATGCATCAACATGCTCTTTTACTTTGTTTGTCCCATTCATTTCAAAAGTACCATATCCCATACCGGTATGCACCTTATTGGCAGAATCTGTATAAGTATGCCCAAACATAAAATGTCCGGCATAGTAAGTTTTAAATTGTGTCGCTTTATTTTCGATAGTATCCTTCCCCATTATCCAATAGGTTTTAATTTGTTTCCAGGCACCATCCAGCGGGTTTTTTTCAGTTTTGCCCACCGCATCATAAGTTTCGGTAAGTGTGAATTTCTGCCCCCGGTCTTCAATATCCGGTATTACCTGCTTGTATCCTTTAGGTGTATTTTCTATGATCAATTTAAAACTTCGAGGCGAGGAATCAGCCGTACTATCGGAAGCATTGTAGATAATATTTTCTGTTACCACCCCGGTGTCGGCGCTGTACGAGCCTATGCCGAAGGATGCAACAGAATCATCGGGATTTGTATTCGCATACATCATAAAATCATCGGTATAAATTTTTAATTGCTCCAGCGTGGTGTACGCCGTGTCTTTTTTCCCATCATTTACTGATTGAGACAGCATTATGTAAGCGCCGGGCATCTGCCGGGTTTCCTTTATTGCTGTGCTATTACAGCCAACGATTGCAAATAAAGCAATTGCTACAATTAATTTCATATAGGTTGTTTTTAGGTTGACAATGAAGTGTTGTAAAGGGGACTGGGAAATAATCAAACAGCAATCAATAGGGTAGAGATGGATGATCTAATAAGTCAGCAATATTATACCAATTCAAGGTATGAATAATAAATACAATAAATATTTAATTTTTGAGACTAAGTGTAGCTATGGGTATTTTTCCAGGCCGGTATCAAATCCTGAAAAGTCATTCTTCAAAAAATAGGAAGTAACGGACAGGTTATCATTCACCCGTTTTACCGTTAAATAATGAAACATAGGTTTGTAGTCTACTGCCAAATTATCGTTGGTAGCGAAGGATAAATTAAGTTGCCGGTGGAGTGTTTGTTTCCCCGGTATTGATACAGCCGGTAATCAATGAGGCATTGATCAATAATAAAAGGAGGAATAAAGAAATCTTTTTCATGTTGACGAATGAATTTTTTAATAAATAGTTGTTATTGAAATAACATGTAACAGATTGATACGCTTCGTTGGTAAATAATTACACTCACTTCGCCTTCACTATAGCATCAGTTAACCGCCACATGCACAGCCGCCATCGGGGTAACAGGTTTCTTTCTAAATGCCGGATGTTGCAGGTAGCTTAACCTTCGCCATAACCATTCCATGGGGCCAAATTCAAAATAGGTTAACCAGATGGGTGAAATAATTAATTGAAGTACCCAAATACCTCCTACCACAAACAATAATTCGTATCGCTGTAATTTGCCAAATAGCCCAAAGCCAACCCCGGTAAATACCACCATGCAGATGAGGGAATGCATCATATAATTGGTAAGCGCCATTTGCCCCACGGCTGCCAACCTTCTTTTTAACCACATTAATACCGGTGCTTTTACCAGGATCATGATGGCCCCAATATGGCCGATAGAAATGGCCAGCCTGCCCAGGTAATAGGTGATTTCTGCGGTTGAAAAAGCAAGGAAAGAAAAATTACCTTTCATGATCACCTGGATTTCGTAGTAGTTAATGGCCAAACCTGCCAGGTAACCAGCAGCCACCATCCCTCCATACAATCCATAGGTTTTTTTTGCAGAAAGTACGTCCAGTTTAAACAGTGCAATACCAATCAGCATCATGCTAAGGATATCCCACAAATCGTACTTATAAAACCAGGTAGTATCCGATTCCATATTTTTGGGCGCCAGGTGTTGTACAATGGTAAAATAATCACTGCGCATTTTTTCATTGTATTCCTGTACAAAGGCGGGTGACTTTTTTTCCTGGATGTCTTCCCATTTCCGGGTCGCTTCCTTTTGTTCCTTAATTAAGGTTAATCCCTGTGCTACCTTGGTTTCTGCGATGGCAACATCCTGCATGGTTTTTACATTCGCCTTATGGTCTGCATAATTCCAAAAGGTGCCCACTGCTACAAGGAAGCCCGCGATCAACAATAGTTTTTTAGGCGCCATATTCCTGAAGGAATACACCACCATACCCATCAGCGCATAATCGTACAATATTTCCCCGGTCCACAAAAGCAGGTAGCCGTGTACCAACCCAAAAAACAACATCCATAATAGCCGCCTGAAATAAATATCGGGCCCGGCTATTCCTGCATCTCTTTCCCTGCTTCGCTTTAGGAGAATGAACATGCCAACGCCGAATAAGAGCGAGAACAAGCCCCGCATGGTGCCTTCAAAAACCAGGTTGGTGGTAATCCATGTATAAAGGTTCAGGCCTTCAGCCCCCCCTGAAACAGTAGGATCGCCATAGGCGTTGGCGAGGCCAAAACCATTGATGTTCATCAATAAAATGCCGAGTAGCACAATGCCCCTCATTACATCCAGGGCCCTGATGCGTTCGGTAGTATCCACTGATTGAAGCGTTTTCGAAATGTGTTGCATAATTTACTATTTACGATTGTGCCTTAATCCCTGCAGCACTAAGGTTTGCAGGATTTTTCCAGCAGGTTAAAAATGTTGTTCCGTATAAATGGAGGGGTGGCGATGACACCCTTGATATCTCGTTTATACTACCCTGTTAGTTTACCGGCAGCAGCGCTTCCCTTTCCAGGTGCTTTGCTTCCAGTACTACCAATCTTCCCTCATGTTTTCGAAGTTGCAACAATTGAACAATCAGCAGCATGGCAAAGGCGCAGGATGCGGTGGAAAGAATCAACAGTTCCCATGGCATGGATTCCTTGAGCGGCCCCAATAACCCGGCACCGGTTGCCCGTGCCAGGTTGGAAATAGCCATATACAGGGTAAACTGGGTAGCTGCCACCCTGTTCCAGCAAAGCATCATGCCCGTGGCAAAAATGGCAATGGTCATAAATACATACAGGATGTAATACAGGATAATGAACCCCGTTATTAGCCAGGTGGTACCCCACCATGCTTTGGCGTACGACATGAGTACTACCAGCACAATGATGCCCAGCAGGTACATGGTCATCATCCTTTTTTTGCCAAAATAATCTGCCAGTACCCCTCCTGCCAGCATGCCCAATAAGCCGGCTACAATATTGGCAATGGAGAACACCCTTGAATACCCGGTATCTGTCCAGCCCGCGCCCTGTATGGTAAATACGGGCAATAGGGTATCCATCAAACCAAATAACATATTCACCAGGAATACTGCAATACCAAACAGAAAACTGGCGGGCATGAAAAACACTTTTGTAACACTTTTTACTATTTTGCTCCAGCTATTCAACTGCATATTACTGGCGAGGGGAGAAATTTTCCCCCGGGTCCAGGGCAATAGTTTTTCACCGGGCCTTTCCCTGAACAGCAGGGGTACCAGCATAATTAAAAATACTGCTGCAGAAAGGCATAGAATGGCGGAGGCAAAGCCATAGTGATTGGTAAGCCAGTTACCCGCAAACAACGAGAGCGAAACGCCAATTGTTTTTGATCCCCACATGAGCCCGTTGGCACGGGCCTGTTGGTTCACCGGAACAATATCTATTGCCATACCATCCGTAGCCACATCCTGGAAGGCACCAAAAAAACTGACAAAAAAAGCAGCCAGTTTTAGTAGCAGGAGGTTGTTCAACGGATCCGGAACAAGGGCCATCGCAATAAAACTACCGATCAGTCCCAATTGACCCAGCAATACCCATGGCCGCCTGCGTCCCATGGCAAGAAAGGTAAACCGGTCCATTAAGGGCGCTACCAGTATTTTAAAACTCCAGGGTATTCCTACAATCGCCACATAGCCCCCGATTTCCATTGGGCTTTTCCCATTCATGGCCAGCCAGGCGGGTATACCAAAAAAGGTCATGCCCTCCGGGATGCCCTGTGCAAAATAAAGTGCCACAAAGCTGAAATACCGGGTAAATGCATGCTCCGATAAAGCAGGTAATTTGTTAACCCGAATTTTTCCTCGTTCAATCCCCGGGTAATCGATAACAGTCATTTTTTTGGTATTAGGATGAACCCGCAGGTTTCGGGCTTATTGTTTCTTTTCCACCCTGATGAATTTTATGGTAATCGTTTTGCTTAAATTCTCAACTGCATGTGGCGCCCCGGGTTCTTTATACATCGCCATTGGAAATACAAGCGGCGTTTTAAGGGTACGGGTATCAAATATTACTTTGCCCTCCCCGTCATAATCTATGAAGTCGCCGGCGGCTAGTATGTATAATACGCTGGGCCATCGGTGATGGTGTACCGGTTCTTTCTGACCTGGCAGCAACGTAACTTCCAACATCCTGAATTGATCGTTCTCCAACAATATTTTATGGTTATTGGGTGCGGCCGTTACTGCATCCCCGCTTTCTGCCCATTCGGCATGATTACCGGAATAGTAGGCTATTTTTTGGGCATCCGGCTCCTGGCCTGCCTGGCTGATGGCGCTTGTTGAAACCAGGGAGGAAAAAATAATTAAGGCTATACATGTTATGGACCACTTGCTTTTTTTCATGGCATAAAATTTTTTAAGCGGGTAAATAAAGCCAACTGCAAAACAAACAAACAGTGTAAAAAGACTCCCCGGAACAACCTGATGCCCGCGAACCCGGCTGAACAAGGGGAGCCATATGAACTTATAACCAATTTTTATTGCCCCGGAGGTGTTAGCTTGTAACCGGGTGTTTGAAGAATATATGTTCTGTCATATAGATTCTATCGGTTTCAATTTTACCTTTTGATACCCTTGCGGTGTATTGAAAGGGAAAGGATACATCTTTACAATTTTGAATAAATCCGTAATTACCCCAAACAGAACCCAAATTCCTTGCAGGTTACCTGACAATACCCTGAAAGTTTGCGTAACAAAACTTACTTTAGGGTTCAACTGTATCTTGTTACTTTCTTTCCAGCCATTAATCGTCTGTTCGATTGTTGAAGAATCCAGCGGACTGGGCCCATATCCTTTATACTTTTCAGCCAGAAGGCTTTTTGCTTTGTCGAGGTTATTATTTGTGAGTGCATTTATAAAGTCGCTTACTACTTTCATATCAGCCTCGGCAGTTGGATTATCCGCTACAACATCTTTGTAGCGGGGTTGAGCGGCGGGTGGGGATTGAGCTTGTACTATAGTGGCGAAAACAGTAAGTAAAATGGTTGTAAAAAGCAAATTTAATTTGATCATCTTTTTTATTGTGAATGATTTTTGCTGTGTAGTAATTTGCTGTAATGGTGTTTACTTTATTCAATACTCCCTGTTATTTTGCTGGTATTGTTTCTTCCAGTATGTTCTTTCCGGTTGCTTTTATAATTACGCTTCGGTCGTAGTAAGTGGAGTAGCGGTCAATCTTTTTATCTGCATTAAAGTGCACAGAAAAATTCATACGAAGGGCTACCGGCTTTCCTTTAAACACCATTTTATTGGAAAAATAAGACATGACATAAATGCCCATAGTGGCGCCTCCTTTGGGTTGCACCGTTACATTCACGGGCGTATTGTTAAACTCGCTCATAGTCATGGATTCAATGCCTGAATTTTCTTTCCAGTTTTTCCACCATCCCACTACCGCAGCCTTGCCTTCCAGTTTGGTACGGGTATCCACATCGCCATCCGGAAAAGTATACACCACATTATCAGCGAGCATATCCCCCCAGGCATCAAATTCAAATTTAGACATCAGGTCAAATGCTTTTTGACTCAGGTCTACATACTCAACCGGTGCAATGGTAAAGTTGGGATTGGTGACTGCGGCTACTATTGTTTCAACCACCGGGGTTACCGTAGCTTCGTTTTTGGCAGGAGCATCGCTGCATCCGGCAACAAAAAGGCATGCAATGGAAATAATTGTAACAGGCAGAAAATGGTTCTTTTTCATTGTTGTTATTTTGTAATGATTAAAAAATCCTGAAAAGTTTTTTCACCGGGGATACTAATACTAAAAAATCAACCGAAATGTAACCTGCTTCGAAATGCGTTCTCCGCTTCCTGCTTTGAACCAATGCCCCTATTCAACCACCTTATTTTTTTATGCTGCATGTTGTTGGATCTGTTGGTTGGTTCCCTATTGCCTATTGCCTTATAAACCTACAATTCAGCCGGGGTTAATCAAAGTAGTTAAGGACGAAATGGGTGTAAAACTGTCCGAAAGTGACCGGATTATTATCGGGTTAATGCCCCTGGGCCTGTTTGTTGTATTTGCCAAGCAATTATGAGGGCTATATGCCATCGCAAAAATTATAGTCATCCATTGAATTCGCTCCCGGATTATTGAAATGGTGGGATAAAAACCTTGATTACAAAACGCAGCAAATAAATAATAACAACAACATCGGTTTACAATGGTGCATGAGGGATTGTAGTTGCTTTTGCATGCCAGGAGGGTTGTAGAATGATCTTCGGTGAAATCAAAGTATATCCATTAGATGTATGGTTAAAATACCCCGCTATGGCCAACCCTTTTTTCGGTAAAAAAACAGTAGCCGCTGATTGCTCAACGGCTACTGTTGGTATCATCCAATAAAAGGTGCTTATTTAGTCTTCACCATTTTTCCTGTAACTATGGAGGTTTTGCCATTTGCATCCATGGTTTGAAGCTGGTACAAAAAAATGCCCGCCGAATGATTGGCGGCCTTGAAGCTTGCCTGGTGACTGCCTGCCACCTGTTTATTGCTTACCTGTATAGCCACTTTTTGGCCGAGCTGGTTATATACCACCAGGTTTACAAATGCATCTACCGGTAACGAATAGCGGATTGTTGTAACCGAAGTAAATGGATTCGGGTAATGTTGTACGGTAGGTGCCCCGGAAATATCCATCGAACCAACTGACGGTTTGTTTACAATGGTAATGCCACATCCTGCATTCAGTAACCCTTCGTTAAACTGATCAAGCAGGGCTGCAATACCTGTCATGGTTTTACCCAATGGTGATTCGTTTTCAGTTTCATTGATATGATATTGCTGCGTATACTTGCATCTGCAGCTACAATGGCATCCAATATTGTTTGGGG
>JBBQOJ010000025.1:0-11546 GCA_038330815.1 Chitinophagales bacterium
TTGCCGATGATGAACCGGATATCCTTGAGATTATCCAGTTTAACTTACAAGCGGAAGGATACGAGGTGGCTACTGCAAAAAACGGTGACGAAGCCATCGAAGAAGCAAAGAAATTCCAGCCTGACCTGATCATACTAGACATTATGATGCCCGGAAAAAACGGCATAGATGTATGCAATATTTTACGCATGCAACCTGCGTTTAAAGAAACGTTAATTGTTTTTTTATCTGCCTTAAGTGATGAAGTTACCGAAGTGCGTGGACTGGAAACGGGCGCCGACGATTACCTTACCAAACCCATTAGTCCGAAAGTATTGTTAAGCAAGGTAAACGCCCTCTTCAGGCGATTGAATAAAGAAGAAACGCCTATTATGCATGTGGGAGACCTGGTGATTGATCGGGAAAAATACCTGATTCATTATAGGGGAAGTGATATCGTGCTGGCGCGTAAGGAATTTGAATTGCTGGCCTTGCTGGCGTCAAAACCGGGTAAGGTATTCCTTAGAAATGAAATATTAAACCAGGTATGGGGCACCGAAGTAATTGTGGGTGACCGCACCATCGACGTACATATCCGAAAAATACGGCAGAAGCTTAACCTTGATTGTATTACCACGGTGAAAGGGGTTGGGTACAAATTTGAATTGTAATTGATTGTGATCAATAATAGACTATAATAAATTACCCCCTACCACGCCGTCCTCAAAAAAACTTGCCAACCACTACCTGGTGATTCGGCCTTATTACATTGGTAAAATGTTGTTTTATCCTAATCACCTTATATTAACTGGTTAGCAAATGCTCCCAGTGCCACCTCTCTTACTTTCCGCTCAATCGCCGGACAAGAAATGCTTTCTCCGTAAGGGCTTATCTTTGACATTACTGAACCGGGGTAGCTTCTTGTAGGGCTCCCAGGTTGCAACCGATTTTTAACCTTTTATATCATCTATGTTTTCTGCTAAAAACCTTACCCCGCAGGAGTTATCCGCAACAACGGCTTTAATAATAGCATTACCGCTCAGTATAGGCATTTATAGTTTTAAACCGGTATGGTGGCTGGCGCTAATCTCGCTGGTGATTATATTTACGGGGAGTTATGGCCTGATTCTATTTATGGAACAGCATTTTGTTTACCGAAAAATAAAGCTCATTTATAAGTTGATTTACCAAACCAAGGCCAGCAAAAGGGAGGAGTTTTACTACAAGAATATCCTGCCACAAAAAAGTATCGACGAAGTAAGGGAAGATGTGGAAAACTGGGCGCAACAAAGAAAGGCCGAAATTGAAGTACTAAAACAAAATGAAGCCTATCGAAAAGAATTTTTGCAAAACCTTTCCCATGAATTGAAAACGCCCATATTCGCAATACAGGGATATGTGGATACCCTGCTAAACGGGGCGTTGGAAAACCCTGAGGTAAACAAAAAATTTTTGGCAAGTACGTCACGCAATATCGATCGGCTGGTAAACCTGGTAGACGACCTGGATGAAATTTCCAAATTAGAACGCGGTGAACAACAGTTGTACAGGGAAAACTTTGTGGTACAGGACCTGGTAAAAGATGTTTTTGAAACACTGTCGATAAAAGCAGATACCAAACAGATAAAGCTGGCCATTAAAAAAGGCTGCGAGTTGCCGCTAACAGTAAATGCCGATAAGGAAAAAATACGACAGGTTTTTATTAACCTGGTTGACAATGCCATCAAATACGGCAAACAAAATGGCATTATTGAAGCCAGTGCCTATAAGATAGATGGGAAAAGAATATTGATTGAAATTAGCGATGATGGTACCGGTATAGCCGAAGAACACCTGGCCAGGATTTTTGAACGGTTTTACCGAACAGACCTGGCAAGAAGTCGCAAAGTTGGCGGCAGCGGCCTGGGACTCGCCATTTGTAAACATATCATCGAGGCCCACCAACAAGCCATTCATGTTAGAAGCACCATTGATGTAGGCACCACTTTCGGCTTTACCCTTGAAAGTAAGAAAGATTAGTAGGGCCTAGTTACCTTTCCTGCTCCCTGTTGGATGGGTGTTACCAACACTACCTTTCACTCCATATTACATTGGGCAGAACAATCTGCTGCCGGAAAAAAACAACTGAAACTACCTGCATAGGCCAAATTACCCTGCATTGGTACGGCCAATATCCGTTGGCAGGATTACTACCTATTCAACTTCAATATCGATTAGTTAATGAAATCATCCGTGGCGGTTGATGCCACCCTCCACGGATTACAGCCAGGGTTGATGCCCTCACCAACCTTAACTAAACGACTCTGTATTCAATTTGTTGATGTTTTGATAAGCTTTTGTTTACAATTACTACACATAGGCTATTGAACTTTACCCTAAACGAATCCTGTTGGAAAAAAGAAAACTGGAGATAGCGGTAATTTCAGATGTTCACCTGGGAACTTATGGGTGCCGGGCCAATGAGTTATCCCGCTATCTTTCTACGATTGACCCTGCTATACTGGTACTAAACGGCGACATCATCGATATCTGGCAGTTTAGTAAAAAATACTGGCCGGCCGGCCATATGCAGGTGATTAAACAAATTACCAGCATGCTTAGCCGTGGTGTAAAAGTGTATTATATCACCGGCAACCACGATGAAATGCTACGCCGTTTTGAACACTTCTCCATAGGCGACTTTCACATCGTTAATAAAATGGTGATCCATCATTCCAACAATACGCGCAGTTGGATTTTTCATGGAGATGTATTTGACGTAATAATGCAACATAGCAAATGGTTGGCAAAACTTGGCGCTGTTGGGTATGATATGCTGATTTACATTAATGCCTTCATCAATTACCTCAGCAAAAAGATGGGCAAAGGGAAAATATCGCTTTCCAAAAAGATAAAAAATTCAGTAAAATCTGCGGTGAAGCACATTAATAATTTTGAAGAAACGGCCGCTTCCATTGCAATTGAAAAAGGGTACGACCATGTGCTCTGCGGGCATATTCACCAGCCTGCGAACCGCATCATTGTTCAGGGAGCCGGTAAGGTGAATTACCTGAATTCGGGCGACTGGATTGAAAACCTTACTGCCCTGGAATACAACAGCAATGAATGGAAGATTTACCAGTACCAGGAAGATGTGTTGGTACAGGAAATGCATGAGTCATTTTATGTAGACGAAGCTGCCTACCTGCGCACAGCAGAATTGTTTAAAATGATGATGGAAGATTTCGTAATCGCATCCTAAACTTCTCTAATGATGAAAGTATTATATGCCATACAGGCCACCGGCAACGGCCATGTAAGCAGGGCAAATGAAATTATACCCCTGCTCGAAAAAAAGTGTGCGCTTGATATTTTATTAAGTGGCACCCAGGCAGATGTAGGGCTTACTCATACGGTTAAATACCTGCAAAAGGGCTTCAGCTTTATCTTTGGAAAAAAAGGAGGCATTGACTTTTACAAAACCTTTCGGCAATTTCAGTCGAAACGATTTTTGAAGGAAATAAATGAACTGCCTGTGGAGGACTACGACCTGGTGATTAACGATTTTGAACCCACCAGCGCCTGGGCCTGTAAACTTAAAAACATACCCTGTGTGTCGATGAGCCACCAATTTGCGGTGTTGCACCCTGCTTCACCCAGGCCATCCACCACAGATTTTATTGCCTGGACGATCTTGAAGTATTATGCTCCCTGTAAAAGCGGGGTTGGTTTTCATTTCAAGGCCTTTGCCCCTACTATTTTTACGCCTGTTATCCGTAAAGCAATTAGAGAAGCCACAGTTACCAACATGGGGCACTATACCGTATACCTACCGGCGTACGAGGATAAAAAAATAATTTCGTTTTTGAAGAATTTTGAAGAAATCCAATGGCAGGTATTCTCAAAGCACACTAAAAAAACATATACCGTTGGCAATTGCCTGGTACAACCCGTAAGCGCAAGCGCTTTTACCAGCAGCTTTATTTCGTGTGAAGGAATTTTTTGTGGCGCCGGGTTTGAAACACCGGCAGAAGCATTGTATATGGGTAAAAAACTATTGATCATTCCCATGAAACATCAATACGAACAACATTGCAACGCTGCGGGCGCCGCTGAGTTAGGCGTACCCGTTATTAAAAAACTAAAACGTAAATATATCTACCTGGTTGATAACTGGATCAATAAATCAGTACCCATACAGGTGGACTATAAAGATGATACCAATGCTATAATTGACCAGTTGCTGGGGCAGGTTGCTATCCCCGCTGCCCGGGCGGTAAAAAGTAAATTACCTGCGCTCCCTGTTCACCTTACTTCGGCCCAATGGATATAAGTGGATAAACTACTTTACGGCCTTGGGTGAGGAGGTGCAGGTCATCCTTAAGCAGCATTAGGAGGTTTATTCCCGGAACGACTCAATCAACTGTTGTGCTTCGTTTGAAAGGGGGGTTGATTGCCTGCTGCCCTCCTGCATAAATGAAAAAAAACGGCAAACTCCTGCAGCCATCCTGAAATCAATATCCTGGATCACCTGGTTCCTTTTAAAGAAATGAAGAGAACCATCGTAACCACATTTATTTTCCGCCTTCACGGGTTTAGCTGAAATCAACGCTACCAGTTGCCCAACCTGTTGTGGGTTACGAATAATTTTGATGGCGACCACCGAATCCATACTACCATTCCCGCTAAAGTAATTGATGGCAACACTATCGGCATTGGCTAAACGCTCTTGTAAGGCCCTGTTGGGCCCGCTGCACGCAACGAGCAGGCAACTACAGCCAACGAAGAATAAAATTTTTTTCATGCTGCAAAGATAGCTTACCAGCTTATGGTAAAAAGAAACCACCTGATAAGAATAACAGGTGGTACAAGCATGAGAATATGCTATTTGCTTAAGGAAACTTGTTTCGGATGTTTATGCGGATGATCTCTTTTTATGACTTCGAACTGCAAAATAAACTGCGATTGTTATGGCAATATTAACCATGGGTTACGGTAATGTTATTAAAAAAATAACTGGGACTAACCAATAACTGGTGCGTTTTAACACAACAATTGCCGGGTGTGCGGAAAAAAATCGTTGTCGTAGCCTATTTACTACCAATTTCAAAATCTTAATATTATCTTATTGTTAATTTTAAGTACATTTATAGGCGCAAGTATTTTATGAAACGTTGTTTGTTTATATGGCCCCTGTTTTTCCTGCTTTGCTTTTCACAAGCCGGGTTGCGCGGTCAAATAACTACCCATCCCATATCAGTTGATTTCTATGGTGACACCCTTTATCTTGAGGCATTGGTACCAGCAATACCATCAACACCCTCTTCCCCCCCTGCAGTTTCAGAAGAGGCAGTAAAAACTTATTTTGACGCCATTAACAGTACCGCATATACACCCATTGTAAACACCCTGTTGCAATATAGAAATGATCACCAGTTGGATGACTGGTTATATTACCAATTGATTAGAAAAACGGTTCAGGTGATCAGCCCGAAAGAAGTAAACTATGAGCGGTACACGGTATACAAGTGGTTCCTGTTAATTAAATCCGGCTACGGTGCTACCCTTAAAATTGGTAACGGGCGCCTGATGTTTTATGTACAAACAAACGAAGATATCTTTAACCTTCCCTGGTATATGCGCAATGGCCGGCAATATGTTTGTTTAAACTACCATGATTATCAATTCACGGGCAATGAAAAAGAATTGCTTGCTGAAGTTAACCTTGGTAACCCCGAAAGTTTGCGCTCCTTTACTTATAAGGTAACCCAACTGCCTGGTTTTAAACCAGCAGACTATATAGAAAAAGAGTTGCGGTTTAGCTATTATAATAATGATTACCACTTTAACGTGAAAGTGAATACTGAAATCAAGAAAATTTTTGCCAACTACCCGGTGGTCGACTTCGAGCTGTATTTTAATATACCATTGAGCAAGGAAACCTACCAGTCGCTAATCCCTGCTTTGAAAAAAAATATAGCGAAGATGAAAACCAGGGATGGGGTGGATTACCTTATGCGGTTTACCCGCTATGCGTTTTTATTTGAAACGGACATGGTAACTTTTGGTGGTGAGAAACGGCTTTCGCCGGAACAGACATTACTATTTGATCAAAGCGATTGCGAGGATAGGGCAGGGTTGTTTTTTTACCTGGTGAAAGAAATATATGATTTACCCATGATCGTATTATCGTTTCCGCAGCATATCACCATTGCCGTTAAATTTGACAAACCGGTCGGCAAACCAATTACCTATAACGGCCAGCAATATACGATTTGCGAACCTACACCTCAGCGTGATGATTTGAGTATAGGAAAACTGATACCTTCCCTTAATAAAAAGGCCTACGAAGTAGTGTATGCTTATGTGCCGGAAATCAAGTAATTAAGGTGTCCCGTTACTGGCTTTATTTCTCAGCCTTTACAGGTATGGCCTTTAATTGTAAGTCTTTTAGCATGTCAACAAGGGATTGCTTTACATCTGTATAAAAAAAATAGCCATCCTTCACGAGAAATAAAAAACAGCAGCCATTGCAGCGGGTAGAAAAATAAATCGTTTGGAATACCTTTCCCTTTGCAAAACACCAAATCTTGCCCTCATTCCTGCAGCTCCTTGGCTTTTCCTGTTTTTTAAACTTCCATGCAAGATTTTGGAGTAGTTGATTCACCTGCATGGTATCGGTGGAAGCATATTGCGAATAAAACCTTGTATAGCGTAACGAATCGGTCATGTAGGGATCTTTGTAAAAAACAAATACCAGGCTATCGGCGGTAACCAGGCGTGGATCAAGTTCGAGGGCATTGGAAGCTGTAATAAAACTATTTGCAGCGACTGGTGATTTCTCTTTAACGGGTGTAGTACAAGCCAGCACGTAACATATAGTTGCCATCAGAAAGAGTATAATCGGTTGTTTCATTTAAACTGGTTTAAAATATAAAACCGCTTACAAATGTAAGCGGTTTTAATAAAAAGTTAAGCGTTGCTATACTTTAATACACATTGGTTTTAGGCGTAAAATTGGTCCAGCCCTGTAACCAGTTGGTTGGTCCTACCGCACCGGCATATGCAGTAGCTGTGAAACCACTCAGCCCAATAAAGCTGGCGGCATTGGCGGCAAGTGCAGGACTGCCGGCTTTTGGTGCAAAATTTGGTGCAGTCAGGTTGAACGGGTTTTCCAACATAATATCGGTAGCTGCCGCGTAGGTTTTGCAACTATCAACACCTTCGGCTTTTGTCTTAACACCAGCAGCATTGATCAATGTTGTGCTGGCTACTTTGTAAGGCTCTACTACCGCATGTACCAGGTTATGACGGAAAGAAGAACGCCCATCAATGTAGCCCTGTGCGGTGGAATCACTTTCAAACTGGAAGCCACCCTTGGCATATCCCATCAGGATAGAATTGCGTAATACAAAGTGGGTTGACCGGCGCCACCTTGTATTAAAATTATGGTTGGCGGCAGTGTTTGCGGCGCCGTTTGGACCACAAAAAGTAAAGTTGCTCAACACCGGGCGGGTACGTGGTGAGGCCACCGTTCCACTGCCATCATTATCACATTCAATGCCGTTTCCGGCATCACCGCCATCTACAAACAACGGATCACGCAGGGAAATACCAAACTGAATTCTACCAACAAATCCAAAATCGAAATCAAAATCATCATCTGCCGTTGCAAAAGCGATTAAATTTTTCCCATTTACAGTACCGCCAAAAAACTCGTAGGCATCATCATTACCATACGACACCTGGATATTCTCGAGCGTGGTACCACTACCTACGCCACCGCAGGTAAGGCCGTTGATCTCAGAATTTGGATCAGCGGCTATACCAGCAAACTCGATGCGTACAAACTTCAGGCTGCCACTGTTATCGGCTGTTATATTACCACCATACACACTATTAATACCGCCTTCGATAATTGGTGGTGTACTTCTGTTGGTAGGTGCGTTACCTAATAATACGATTCCACCCCAGTCGCCGGGAGTACGTGCACCAGGGGCTTTGCCCGAGGTAAAAATAATGGGGTCGGTAGACGTACCTTCCGCAAATAAACGACTGTTTCTTTCAACAATCAGGGCTCCCTTTTGAACCGTGTCGCTTACGATTATTGACCCGGCAGCAAAACGAAGGGTAGCCCGGTCAGTTACAAATACATATCCTTTTAAGATATACTTTCCCTTTGGCAATTCAACCACCTCATTCACGTTACCAGTGAGGATTTTAGTGGCAATAATTTGCTCTTGCAGCGTACCAAGGCCGCCGGTACCTCCACCATTATTTATGGTGGAATCATCAATGTCAACTTTAATACAGCCTGTTATCATGCTTGCGGATAGGGCCATTAAAGCGAATACTTTTTTCATATTATTCCTGTTTGTGTGTTTACTAATGTATGGTTGGTTGTTAAAGACTAAAGTTGTAATTAAAGCCCAGTGTGATCGTGGTACCGGGTGTATAGGTACTGAAATATTTATCTGTGGCAGCATTGTAGGTTCTTTTCCCATCCCTGTTTTCATAGGTGGCAAACTGCTGGTTGAATATATCACTTATGGTTAAACGCACTTCACCTTTTTGTTTCATCACCTTCTGGCTGATTTGAAAATCAACAAGGTTTCTTGGTTTTTCATAAATGTCACCAAAGTCGTCGTTGCCTACAAGGGACAACCGCTCACCAATCCTGTTATACAACAGGGAGATATTGGTTCCCTTAGTACCATCGTACTGAAAACCCGCATTAATAAGGTAGGGCGACTGCCCCTGCAATGGCCGTGTGGTGGAAGGCAGTTTGTTTCCGGCGGCATCCAGATTACCCAGGGTAACTTCGGAGAAAATAACCGAAATATTACCATTGAAATAAAGATTGTTAAGCCAGCTTTCTTCGCTACCGGATAAAAAAGAAAGCCTCTTTCTGAATTCAGCCTCGATTCCATAAAGTGTGGCGCTTTCTGCATTCTGAAACTGGTATTGACGACGGGTAGCCACACTGGAACTATTTAAACGGAGCTCGATCGGATCGGTAAAATTTTTGTAAAAAACACCCAATGATAGAAGCTCACCTGCCTTTGGATAAAACTCGTAGCGGATATCGCCATTAATGATGCTACTTCTTTTAAGTGTATCGTTTCCCGCAACAGAAGCGATTTGTTCAAAATCAAAAAAGGTAAAGTTGGCGATTTCTCTAAATTCAGGCCGGGCGAGCGTACGTGAAGCAGCCAACCTGAGGTTTGTTTTTTTATTCGGGCTAAAGGTTAAATTTGCGGAAGGTAAAAAATCAAATTTCTTGCTATCTACCACCTGGGCTTTATCGGTGCCCTGCCGGTTCGATTTTAAAAATTGTTCAAAATACTCCACCCTTGCTCCCCACACCAATCGGAACTTGTCATTCAATTTATTGTCGAGCATGGCATAGGCAGCACTTAAAGCAGAAACACCATAGTACTTATCCTGCGGATTTTGAAGATCGGTAATCAACATAAATCCACCGTTCCGAATATTGGCAGCGTTGAATATTTGGTTGTAGGGAAGGGTATTCAAACTGGCATCGGTTGGCTCGGAAAAACCGAAGATGAATGCTTTAAAATCTCGTAACCTAACCGTTCCACTTCCACCTACTTTTAATAATTGCTTATGCGCTCCCATTTCAAAAGGCAGGCTTAAAGAGGCATTGTAACCATATGACTTATCATTTAAATCACTGTAGAAACGATTGGTATTATTACCGCGGAGATTGATTCGAAAGGGCTCATTAACGCCGATGGTTTTACCAAAGGTTTGTACCCGTAAATCGGGTTGCGATTTATCGTTCAATGACATGTTAAGGTTCCAGGCGAGGCGAATGCTTTTTAAAGGCAATTCATGCGATCCTTCTAACTGTGCGGCATAGAGGCTGCGTTGATTCAGCACGGAAGAACGGAGAGAAATATCCTGTAAATTTTCTGTATTGGGACCTGTACGACGGTAATAATTATCTTCCAATAATTGGTTAAACAAGTTCTTAAAAGCAATTTTATTTTTTTTATAGGACCATGCTACATTTGCGATGGCACCTGTACTAACACTGTATTTATTTTGCTGATCGTCAAAATCGAAAAATGCCTGCCCACTGGCCCCTCTTTCAAAAAGGGAACGGGTGGCATTGAAGATCAACTTTGAATTACGGTACGTGAGGCCCAATACGGAACCAAAGGAACTCCCATTATTAAAACGCTTTACATTCGACCAGGTAAGATTATATTGTTGTATGGGACCCGCTGTTGAATTCACTTCATCGTAGGCCCGGTCGTCCAATGATTTAGCAATGACTTCCCGCTCAGCCAGGGGCAACCTGGAATAGTCAAGGTATTTTTGCGGATAGGCGGCTGGCAAATCACGGTTATTGCTAAAACCCAACCAGTCTGTGCTGCCCCTTTTATTACTTATAAAATCGTTGAAGGTGGATTGCGTGTTATATCCCAGGCTAACGCCTATACTTAGTTGATTGCTTGTGGGGATATCCTTGGTTTGAATTTGAACGAGGCCACCGGCAAATTCACCGGTGATATCAGGCGTTGCTGTTTTATTGATTACAATGTTGTCAATCAATCCCGAAGGAATTACATCAAAAGAAAAGGCTTTTTTATCCGGCTCACTACTTGGCAATGCTGCACCATTGATAAAGGCGGAATTGTAACGGTCGCTCAACCCACGAACGATTACAAACTTATTGTCCTGGATGGATGCACCACTTACTCTTCTTAACACTTCTCCCGTATTTTTATCCGGTGTTCGCCTGATAAAGTCGGCGGCCAATCCGCTCGATAACGCCGTATTGCCTTTTTGGAAAGCCAGCATGGCATTGGTATTTTCCTGCCTTCTTGAACTGGCTACCACGGTAACCCCGGTAAGTTTAGTGGCACCTACATTTTCTTCCAACACCACCTCTAATACATTGTCATCCAGGTTGGCAGACACTGCGATATCCCCAATAGTTTTGGTTGTGTACCCCACATTAGATATAGTAAGGGTGTAGGTCTTTCCTTGTTGCAATACTATTGCAAACCTACCCTCTGCGTTGGTGCTCACCTGTTTAGCAATTTCCTTTACTACAACGGTCGCACCTGCTAACACCTCATTTTTTGCATTGATCACTTTTCCGGAAAATTGCTGTTCCTGGGCGGTCGCTACACTACATAAACAACAAATAAAAGCAATCAAAAACGTGGGTAACTTATTCAACATAAACAGTGTTTCTTTTGAGGCACAAAGAGACGACTGTAATGTTAAGGGAAAGTGATGCGAATGTTACCGTAATGTTACGGCTATGTTAACGAAATGTTACCTGGCATATCAAAACACGGCAATTAGCCTTTCGAAAAAAAACTAAAGCGGAGCAGATGACGCGGGGGATTGCCAATTTACGGTTGCTACTGTAAAGCGCAGGTAGCTATATTATAGCATTATTTACGTTGACTATTTGGATTGCGTCAATAAGGATTTAAAAACGATTTTTGCGGTTATGATGCGAATCCCAAAAAATTAACTATACCTAAAGCCACCCTAGCAGCTGACTTTAGGGTACACCGCTTAATATTAAAATTTATCGAACCAGA
>JBBQOJ010000026.1:0-11466 GCA_038330815.1 Chitinophagales bacterium
TAATACGACCAGGTGCCCGACCGGAATTTTTCCGGGAAGCTATGTTTATTTCCGGGTACCACCATATTACTTGTGCCGAAATAAAGCGCGCTATGATTGTTTTTTTTCATATACTTTGCAGACTATCACATGTGTTGGCCATTAATTGCTACGTGGTAAGCAATACAAAAATGATGCAGTAATAAAAACAAACAGGTATTGCCAGTTGCTATCCATTTTCAAGGCACAAGCGGACGCTTGCGCCAAAGAAGGGCCGCGAAGGATACCCTTTGTCAAATATAAAACAACAGGGATAAACCGGTGGTAAGTTCACGGCAATGGATAGCCGTTATTTTTGCGCAAGGGTAGCTAAATGCAGGGCATTGTCAAATGCGCTGCCCATGGTATTGTTAAAATAAACAAACACATCAACACCGCGTTTCCTCCATTGCTGGATAGTTGTGCACTGATTGGCTAAATAAAGGTCGGAATAACTGCCCTTATAATCGCCGGCTGGTCCATGCAACCGCAGGTAAACAAAGGGAGCCTGCCGGTTTAGGTCAACATTTTTCGCACCCGGTTTGTCGTGCAGCACAAGGGAGCAATGGTGTTCATCCAGTAGTTCATAGGTTTCACCGGTATACCAGGTAGCGCTCCTGAATTCAATGGCTATCCGCCAGCCGGCAGAAAGGCTGTTACCAGTTATTAACTCCAGCAAATTACTCACGTCATTAAAATAATCGAAGGTTATTTTACCCGGAAATTGCACCAGCAGGCATCCCTTGCGGTTAGCCATACCCGCTGCGGCTGACAAAAAAGTATTCACCAACGACTGATCAAAAACCAGGTTTTTAATATGGGTAATCCCGTTAAAAAGTTTTACCGTGAATATAAATTCCGGCATCACATCGTGCGTCCATTTTTCAAAAGTGCGCACCATGGGCACCTTATAAAACGTACTGTTTAGCTCCACGGTATTAAACAGGGTGCTGTAATAATGCAACCGGGTGCCTGACCGGAATTTTTCGGGGAAACTATTTTTATTTCCGGGTACCACAATATTACTTGTGCCGATGTAAAGCGCGCCATGATTGTTTTTTTTCATATGCATTGTTGATTACCACCAGTGTGGGGAATTAATTGCTACCGTGGTAAGCAATACAAAAATGGTGCAGTAATAAAAACAAACAGGTATTGCCAGTTGCTATCCATTTTCAAGTCACAAGCGGACGCTTGCGCCAAAGAAGGGTATTGGTTGGAGAGAAAAAAAGCAGTATACGTCCGCCTTTGTGGAATTACAATATTGTCCTCCGCTTTGTTCGTGTACCACTAACCAGGTCGGAGGTAAGCGTGAGGGATTGCAGTGGAAAGCC
Source organism: Chitinophagales bacterium (assembly GCA_038330815.1). Classification (GTDB taxonomy): domain Bacteria; phylum Bacteroidota; class Bacteroidia; order Chitinophagales; family Chitinophagaceae; genus Ferruginibacter. The sequence continues at coordinate 1,353 of JBBQOJ010000026.1, forward strand.
CACAGACACGAGGTACGAGTGGCGAGGACTTGCAACGGAAAGCCCGGCCCCCCGATGCAATCGGGGGGGCACGCCCAAAAACTAAACTCCGCTTTACACCCTATCATTCAGGATTGTGCAGGATGCTGCCTTCCCGTAATTGGGTTTACTTTAATGATTAACCATTGCTGGTATGAATAAAGCTTCCCCAGGATACCCGGCACTAATGAACGCTGGCACAATTTTGCAGGTGTTCATTACCGTTAGCCTGCTAAACACATTCGTTTTTATTAATCGTATTGGCTATCTTTTCACTTAAAACACCTGCCATGTACAATAAGGTAACCTCCACCATCGCCTGGCTGTCGCTGTTATTTTTGGCAACAGCAGCATTTAAATCAACAAAAGAAACCATGCCCGCCCTTGGTATTGTGGCTCCCCTTGAACGGGACAGCCTGGTGTATGCCTCCGGATTCCGGCTGATAGGGGAGTCAGTAGGGCGAATGTTGTCGCCAGCGCTATCCGTAGCGCAGTTTGAACAGAACCTGGTACAGATTCGCAAGGCCCGTTGCAAGGTGTTGTTGTGCAATGTATTTATGCCCAGTGGCATGAAGTTAACTGGTCCGGAGGTAATGGAGGATCGTGTATTGGCGCATGCAGATACCGTTTTTTCAAGGGCGGCAAGGGCAGGTATATCCATTATTGTGTTGGGCAGCGGAGGCGCCAGGCGGATACCCGAAGGCGTTGATTCGGTTACTGCGGCCAGGGGATTTATACAATTATGTGGCAAACTGGCCGGGGTGGCGAAAAAGCATGGCATCACCATTGCGTTGGAAAGCCTGCAATCGTCCGAAACCAATTTTCTAAACACGCTGCAAGCTGCGGCCACCGTAGTGAGAGCCGTGAATCATCCTAATTTCCGCTTAAATGCAGACATCTTTCATATGATGCGGGAGAATGAATCGCCTCAACAAATTATAGCAGCGGCCAACCTGTTGGTGTACAGTGAAATTGCGGAGAAGGAATTACGATCGTACCCAGGTGTAAAGGGAGATGATTTTAAACCTTACTTACGGGCGCTAAGAAAGGCAAAATATTCAGGGCCATTGTTCATCGAAGGAAGTAGCAGCAACCCTGAAAAAGATATGCCGATCGCTTTTAACTACCTGGATAAACAACTAAGGGAAGTGTATGCAGAGTAGGGGTTGCCTTCATTTATTGCAGGTTGGTTACCTCCTATTAAATCATTCAACATCGCTAACACGCTATGCATAATCAACCACCTTATTTTTTCAAAGGCATTCACCTTCCGGGACAGGCGTGTGCAGTAAGTAACCCGCCTCCAATGATACTGACAAAAAGGTTGGTGATGTTATGGGTATTATTAATGCTGGTAAATGCGTTGGGTTTGCCAGGGAGATGGGCGAAGCACCCGGCGTAAATATTCGCGACTTTGGAGCGGCAGGAGATGGGAAAACCCTGGATACCAAAGCCATCAACGATGCTATTGAACATGTTGCCAACCAGGGAGGCGGCACCGTGTATTTTCCCGCAGGAACCTACCTGAGTTTTTCCATCCGGCTTAAAAATAATATCGAACTCCACCTCGGCCATGGTAGTATTTACTGGCGGCAGACAGCGCCGTCGAGGGAAAATACGATGATGCCGAACACAACCCGCACGACCAGTACCAGGATTATGGACATAGCCACTGGCACAATAGTCTTATATGGGGCGAAGGCCTCCACAACATTGCCATCACAGGCACCGGGGTAATTAATGGCACCGGCCTGCGTCGTAACGCATCTGCAAGAAGGCCCTGGGGCAACAAGGCAATTGCGTTGAAACTTTGTCGTAATGTTACGCTCACCGGTTTTACCATTTTAAATGGGGGGCATTTTGGCATCCTGGCAAACGGCGTAAACAACCTTACCATCGACAACCTGAAAATGGATACCAACCGGGATGGGATGGACATTGATGCCTGTAGCCAGGTACGCATTTCCAATTGCAGTATTAACAGCCCGTGGGACGATGCCATCTGTCTGAAAAGTTCCTTTGTCCTTGGGTATGCCTCACCAACAGAACACGTAACTATTACCAACTGCAGCGTTAGCGGTTACGACCCGGGATCGTTTTACAATGGCATTTACACACGAAAAGAATGGCACCGCGTACCCGATAAAGAGGGGCCGACAGGAAGAATAAAGTTTGGCACAGAGTCGAATGGAGGTTTAAAAAATATTATTATCAGCAATTGCGTATTTGATTATTGCCGTGGGCTTGCGTTGCAAACAGTGGATGGGGCCTTATTGGAAGATATCACCATCTCTAACATTACGATGCGCGACATTGTGAATGCCCCATTTTTTCTACGCCTGGGCGCATGATTAAGAGGGCCTGCCGGAACAACTCCCGGTGCATTGCGCAGGGTGAGCATCAGCAATATCAGGGTATACAATGCCGATGCGCATTTTGCCTCCATCATTAGCTGCATTCCGGGCCACGAGATAGAAGATATCCGGTTAAACGATATCACTATTTATTACCGGGAGATGGATTCGGCTTTTGATGCCATCCAGGCAATGGTACCTGAAAATGAAAAACAGTATCCCGAACCCGCCAAAATGGGTATCCTGCCAGCCTATGGATTTTTTATCCGTCATGCCCGCAACCTTCGTTTTGACAAGGTAACCGTTGCATACCTGGGCAAAGAAGTATGGCCCGCATTTGTAATTGAAGCAGCGAAACAAATCTCACTTTACCGCGTATATGCAAAGCCGGTAGCGGGTGTTGCTTCCTTTGTGTTAAGAGCGGTGAAAGACTTCACACTCCAGGACAGCGCCCCTTTTTTAAAACAAACAGGAAAAGACAATAAAAGAGGGGTCGTATTAAAGCTGGGTGCATTTAATTCGGGTAAACTTAGCTGCTACATTACCAGGGGCTAACCCGCATGATCAATGGGGCTGGCTTGTTTTTTCTTTTGCTTCCTCTACTTCGTCTGGTTTAGGGGCCTCTTTTTCCTGTATTTTTTTTAAAGCCGGCTTGTACTCAAAATGGCTTACCATGGCAAAATGATCCGAACCATTGTGTTCCAATCGTTTCATCCTAATTAGTCCAAAGTGAGGAGAGCAAAATACGTAGTCCAGCGGAAAGCGCATATACCAATGATTGGCAGAAAAAGTACTGTAAAATCCCCTGCCTTTCCGGGGATCAAGCAGGCCACTGGTTTCAGTGAATAGTTCAGTGACATAGCTCCAGGCAACATCACTCAGGTCGCCCATTACAAAAACCGGCAGTTGTTCCTGCTTAGCAAGAAGGGCTATTTTCATGATCTCTTTATCTTTTGCTGTAGACCGCTCGTCCTGGCCAGGTACCGGTGGTTTGGGATGCAGCCCCCATATCTTTACCAACTGGCCCGAAGGCATATGTAAGGTAGCCTCCAACGACGGCACGTCCTTCTCCACCAGGTAATTAATTGCCCCTTCTTTAATGGGTAGTTTTGAATATAGCAACATGCCGTAGGTATTGTTTAACGGCTCTTTCAGGTAATGGGGAAAATCGCTGATCAACACGTCCATGGCTTTTTCCCATAGGGTGTCTGTTTCCAGCAGGAATACAATATCTGGTTGGTTGGATTTTACCTGTGCCAGCATTTTATCATAATTCCGGTTATCCAGCAACACATTCGCCGTAAATATTTTAACCTGGTGATCTTTATTATTACCGGCAACTCCCTTAACTTCTTTAGGTGACATAATTGTGTACGGCCAGATTTTGGTGCCGAGGTAAATAATACAAAGCGCCAGTATCACCATCGTAATATTGGAAAAACTGTTTTTATAATCAATAAAGAAAAGAAAGCTGGTGAAGGCAAGTACACTGATGATAAATTTCTGCAGCCGGGGGTACTCCAATATCCTGAACACCCAATAGTCGTTCCGGACAAAGGGCAACATGATGGCTACAATTAACACCCAACTTATAACTAGTAATACCACCCTTAATGTATTCATATCAAACTAAGTTTTACAGGCGAATATACCCACACTAAATAAACCAGGTATTAAAAGATCGTTTTATTATAACCTAGGGGTAAAGATAAACAGCTCACTCAAAATATAGCCGTTTCTTTTTAATAGAAAAACAATGAATCAGTAAGTGTGGCAAACTTAGTCAAAATAGCCAAACGTAAAAAAAATCACTAAAATATTTCATTAGCAAAGGGTAGGAACCTGGATCGGTTGTTCCATTTATAAAAAAAAGGATGTATTGAAAGAGTAGATGCCAGGAATGAATAAATGCTGACGCAAACACTGCAATGTTAATGTCGCAGAGGTTCCATGGCAGCCCTTTACCGACCGCTAATACAATGGTAGCGGTTCATTGTTTTAATTCTTTCGGCAAGTTTAACTGCATTGTTCTCTTTTTAAACAACACCTCGTCCAAATGTCTCATTATTTGTCTATCTACAGTAATTAAGTGCATGTGTAAATAGGTATCATGATGCGTAAAAATTGCCTTGTGTTCTGTTGAAATAAAGCCAATAATTTCACATTGTTTGTTTTTAAGTCGATAGTTTTTCAATCCTTTGTGTGCCTCGTCTGGCGAATTTACTTCTGAATCTTTGGGCAGATTTACAATATGAATGGAGGCTTGTTCAACTGTTCCCGAAACTTTAAACATAAACGGACGGGATGAAGATTTCGTCGCTCCGTCAACATATTTTTCAAGTTGTTATACTGTGTGAACACTATCAGGTAAACTTTTCTTTACCCATTGAGCAATATTTGCGTAGCCGAAAAATGGGGCTTTTATATCGTAGGTCTCTTCAACTTTCATTGCCGCATCCGAAACAACCGTTGATTTGTATGACTTTCCGTTAATGAGGAGGATTTCACCTGATAAATATTCAACGGGTCCAAGTCCGTATAAATTATTTTTATTCGCCATTGTATCAAGGTGTATGTTACCATATAGCTGCCCTTTCCACAGTACGTTTTTCATTTGACCGTCAAGCTTACGCAGTTTGTGGTATGTTGGGCATTTGATGTACCCCCTGTTAATATCAATAGTGTGAGTACAAGCACCTTTAGGTTAGGTTTTCTTTCTATCATGGCTGCATTTTGTTTCACGGGCGGTTTAAAATGACTGCTAACTTATAGGATTGTACGAAGACATCACGGAGTAATTTTTTGTTCATCTTCCTGGCTGGCATATTCACCCTGCGGGTCGGGCAAAATTTTCACCACCAATTCCTGCAGTGAAATTACAGATGAAGCCGAATATAGGCCGATACCAGTTCCATTGTAGGTATAATCAATCAGTGTAAGTTTTACCACACCATCAAGCGACAGTTCAATATAATTTCCATAACGTATTAACCGGAACCGGAAGGATTTATTTTCATTTACGGTAAAGGAACCGGTTTGCAGGCTATTGAAAATAAAATTTTGCCGGTTGTCTAATGGATTAAAACCCCAGGCGCGAATTTCAGCATGGCCATTGGATACATCTAATGAAATAAAATACCCATTCCCCTGCTGATCAATGTCTGTAACTAATCCTAATTTGCCCATTCCTTCCACGGTTAGTATGCCTTCCCAAATAAAACTGGCAGAAGGTTTTTGAAAACAGAATACCTCGTAGCCGCCTCTTGAGCCGCAGGTCCATTTATCAGGTGCTATTGTAGACGTGGCGGTGGGATTTGAGAACAGGTGAACGAAATCGGTAATGTCTTTTTGCGGAATTATTTTTTTTACCATTTTGTCCCAGCGGTAATAACTTTTTAGCAACAGCCTTCCCTTACCGTCAACATCGAGTTCCTTAGGCGGTGGCAATACCCTCAAGGCATCAACACGCCCATGGGTATAAAAAAAATTATATACCAGCAGGTGATCGCCATCCAGCACAGTACGGGCGGCATAATTACCATGAGGCAATAGGAAATCGTCATGGAAAGAATGGTATTCTTCAAAAAAGTCGGGCGCAAACCAATACCGTACACTGATATCCTCCCGGATGGACCCGAGGAGGTAGTAACGCCCATGCAGTTCAAATACGCAGGGGCATTCAATGTCATCATATACCAGCGGGTACAACAGGGGGGGCATCAATTGCACTTCATCATTGGTTATCTTCACCATACCAACACAACCCCTTCTTGATACCGGCCCGGTAATGGTACGTGCACACATCAACAGGTATACCTCCTCTTTATAAACAAAACGAAAAGGATCCCGGAAGCTAAGCCACTTGCGGGGATTTGATTCAAAAGTTTCGTAATAAATACCTTTAGGCATTATGGGAAAAATAGGCTTCTTGCTTTTTTCCCATTCAATTAAATTGTCCGATACCGCCAAACCGATCCGGGAGATCACGCCACGGTCTTTTCGTTGCAGCCCGGTGTAATACATTTCAAATTTATCATCTACCTCACACACGTGCATTGTCCATAACATATCATCATCCCATTCGCCGGGATGGCCAACAAATAAGGCATTGTTTACCCTTCGCCACGATATTCCATCTTTTGATACTGCATGGGCGATATAGTCGTGGTTTGGTATAATAAGGTGAAACAAATGGTATACCCCCTTGTGAATAATTACCGTGATATCCCCAATTTCCCAATCACTAAATCCTGATCCTGAGTACATAGGCCGTTTTATCGATGTTAAAGGCGTAAAAATACTTCTATTCTTTCTATTTTGGCTAATTTTACCATTGTCTTGTTAATGTAAAAAGGAAAAAAATGAAAGGATACTATATACAATTATACAGCCCGCATGGTTTGATCCGTTTTACAGATCCGGAAATCGGGCGGGATAAGGATACGGGTGGCCAGGTGAAATATGTATTGGAATTACTGGAAAGCCTTTCGCTACATCCAGGGGTAAGGAAGGTAGATCTTTTCACCCGCAGGATAGTAGATAAGCGGGTCGCAGGTTCCTATGAAAAGGAAATTGAAGTAGTAAATGAAAAGGCGCGTATCATCAGGGTAACCTGCGGCGGGCATGCCTACCGGTCAAAGGAAATGTTATGGGACCACCTGGATGAATTTATAGACAAAACCATCCGCTTTATTGATGAGGAGGCTGATTTTCCTGATGTGGTGCATGGACATTATGCAGATGGGCTTTACCTGGCCGGGCAGGTGAGTGAAATTTTCGGCATACCATTTCTGGCCACCGGCCATTCCCTTGGCCGCAACAAAAAAAATCTATTATTGGAGGAAGGTTTATCACCAGAGAAGATTGATGAAAAATTTAATATAGAGAAGCGCATAGCCGTAGAGGAAAGTGCGTTGCGCTCTGCAGATGCCTTTGTAGTAAGCACTCAACATATTATCAATACGCAATATGCCCTGTATGAAAATACAAGGCATGCCAAATTTGAAGTAATACCGCCTGGTGTAAACGCCGAAATTTTTTACCCGTTTTACCGCCTGGATTTGCCCTCGTTTAAAATGTCGGTGGAGCAGGAGCAGGCCATGTACCGCGTTAACTCTGATATTGATCGCTTTTTATTTAATCCTGCCAAACCCCTGATTCTTTCCATTGGCCGGGCCGATAAAAGAAAGAATTTTGAAATGATTATTCAATCCTACGGGCAGGATAAGGAACTACAGGCCATGGCCAACCTGGCGATATTTGCCGGTGTAAGAAAGGATATCAGCCAGATGCCTGAGGATGAAAAAGATATTTTAACCAACCTGTTGTTATTATTAGACAAATACGATTTGTATGGCAAAATGGCCATTCCCAAAAAGAATGACCCCAAACTGGAAGTACCTGAAATTTACCGTATTGCGGCAAGAAAAAAAGGGGTATTCGTAAATGCCACGCCAGGTGAAAATTTTGGCTTAACCATTGTGGAAGCCGCCGCCTGCGGGCTTCCTGTTATTGCTTCTCCTACCGGTGGTCCAAAAGAAATATTAGCGCAATGCGACAATGGCTTACTGGTGGATGTAGAGGATCCGGCTGCCATTGCCAATGCGCTTAAAAAAATTATTGCAGACCAGGCGCTTTGGGAAAAGTATTCGGGCAATGGTGTATTGGCTGCCAGCCAGTTATATTCCTGGAGTTCGTTTGCAGAAAAATATGTACACCTTATCGACGACCTGTTCAGGGAAAAAGATAAGAAAGGTGTTAATTTTTCTACTAAAACCGCATATGGTAAAAAATTGGGGAACGCAAAACTCTTCATCATTTCCGACCTCGACGGTACCCTGGTGGAAGGCAATGATTCGGAAGGGTTAAGAGAATTTAGCCAGTGGATAAATGAGCACCGCGACAACGTAGTATTTGGCATAGCCAGCGGGCGCAACCGTCATATTACCGAAGCTGCCTTCAAACAATATGAACTGCCGAATCCCGATATACTCATTTGTTCGGCAGGATCGGAAATTTATTACACCGATAAATTTATTCCTGACAAGGGTTGGGAAAGTCATATTAATTACCAGTGGAAACGCAAGGAGCTTCAAAAAGCATTGGCAGATTTTAAGGGCATTCGTTTGCAGGAAGAGGAGGCCCAATGGCAATTTAAACTAAGTTATTACCTGGATGAAAAATTTAGTGAGGACGATGTTGCCAACCTTTATAAATACCTGGATGACCATAAGCTGAGGGCGAAGGTGTTAATTACAGAAAACCGCTACCTCGACCTTTTGCCATTTCGTGCCAGCAAGGGCAGTGCGGTACGGTACCTGAGTTACAAGTGGAAGATACCACTTGACCACTTTATTACAGCGGGTAACAGCGGCAATGATGAAGACATGTTAAAGGGCAAGGCCAACGGTATTGTGGTGGCCAATTATAGTCCTGAGCTGGAAGATTTGCGAAAACATAAACTGATTTATTTCACAAAAGAACCATTGGCCAGGGGAGTGCTCGAAGGCATTCAACACCATATGGCTTCTGATGCTTTTGCAGGAGGTAATTTTAAATAACTGAAAAATTACAGATGAAAATGGAAGCGCTCTTCCCAAACTTATAAGGTCTGTAGCGAAGAGCCTAACAATTATAGGGTAAGACCTTATTGGTTTTAGGTGGACTCTGTAAATGATCGCCGAAATTTGTAGCGCTCTCCCCAAACTTATAAGGTTTGTAGCGAAGAGCCCTTTAAATAATAAGGTAAGACCTTACAGGTTTTAGGTGGACTCCTCAAATGATCGCTAAATTTTGTCGCGCTCTCCCCCAAACCTATAAGGTCTGCTACGAAGAACCCTTCAAATAATAGGGTAATACCTTATAGGTTTTTGTTGCCTCGTTACCAATTGCAAATGATAGTGAGCGCAATGTTTTATTCCTGGTAAGTAATAAAAATGCGTACCGGCCTTAACAAAATAAGTCCACAATCAATTGGCAATAAGGGATTGGTAATTCTAACATTGTTAGCGTTTACCTGGAAGTTGTACAGGAGCCCGGTGGTTACAAAATATCCAGGACCTACATCCACTCCATCAATGGTAGTTACTAAAATATTGATGCCGACAATTTTTGAACGGTTTAAGCCATGGGGTATATCAGCAAAGCCTGCAGGTATTGCCGATGTAGTGCCTGTAATCAGTTTTGTTTTTATCGCCGGAGCCTGGTCGCCCAGCGTTGTAAATCCGCCAATGCTTATGCGGTTGTTCACTTCTACTGCACCGGTAGCAGTACTGATGGTAAGTGCCCATCCAGCGCCTGCATCTCCATACATACCAAACGCATCATTGTCCCGCATGCCTATAAATCCTCTTAGCTGGTCGTTAAATGAATTATTAAAATAAATGCCCGCTGTATTGCCATCGGCCCTTACCCTCATTCGCCCTGCCACATCCAGTTTAAAATTGGGATTGTTGTTGCCAATGCCCACATTGCCATTTCCTTTTACCCTCATGCGCTCTGTAAACCCAGTGCTGTAGTTGTCAAACCCCATGGTAATATCTGCGCCTGCATTATCACTGTTTATGCGTAATTCGTTTCCAAATACACCAAAACCTGCATCTCCGGTTCCGCCCGGGTATAACGATATTTTCTTTTCAAGCGTTGCCGGAAAACTAAGTGGCCTGGCAGGATTAGTAGTACCGATACCCACATTGCCAGCACTACTGATACGCATTCGTTCAAAGAGCCCCGTGCTTCTGGTA
>JBBQOJ010000027.1:0-11464 GCA_038330815.1 Chitinophagales bacterium
GAGATTGAACGCCTGCGCCAGGCAGGCCGGCCTTCACTGGTGGGTACCACTTCGGTAGAAATAAGTGAATTATTGAGCAGGATGTTAAAGCAAAAAAACATTCCGCACAATGTATTAAATGCAAAACAACATGCCCGTGAAGCGCAGGTGGTGGCGGAAGCAGGTTTTGCCGGCGCTGTTACCATTGCTACCAATATGGCAGGCAGGGGTACGGATATTAAACTGGGGCCAGGGGTAAAAGATGCGGGCGGTTTGGCTATTGTTGGTACCGAACGGCATGAGAGCCGGCGTGTTGACCGGCAGTTACGTGGCCGTTCAGGAAGGCAGGGAGATCCCGGAAGCACGCAGTTTTTTGTGAGCCTGGAAGATGACCTGATGCGGATGTTTGGCAGCGAACGTATCGCTTCGCTTATGGATAGGATGGGTTACAAGGAAGGAGAAGTGATACAACACAGTATGATTTCCAAGTCCATTGAAAGGGCACAGAAAAAAGTAGAAGAAAATAACTTTGGAATACGTAAGCGTTTGCTGGAGTATGATGATGTAATGAACAAGCAGCGAAACGTGGTATACCGCAAACGTAACCATGCCTTGTTTGGAGAAAGGCTGGCGCTTGATCTCGACAATGCCTTTTATTCAGTGGCGGAAGGCCTGGTGAATTCCTTTAAGGAAAGCAATGACCACGAAGGATTTAAACTGGCGGTGATTATGAATTTTGGTATTGATACCACCATTGCACCCGAAGCACTGGAGAAGGGGGTATTGAACGTGGTGGCAGAAAAATTGTACAACGAGGCGAAAGACAATTACAACCGTAAGACAGTCGCTATCGCGGAACAAACCTTTCCCATTATTAAAAACATCCGGAAAGAGCAAGGCAATCATATTGAAAATGTGGCAGTGCCGTTTTCGGATGGACGAAAGGGGATACAGGCCCTTGCCAATCTTGATAAAACCCTGGCTACTGAAGGCGCCGAACTACCCAATGCCCTGGAACGCAGTATCACCCTGGCATTGATTGATGATGCCTGGAAGGAACATTTAAGGGCGATGGATGATTTGCGTCATAGCGTGCAAACGGCAGGGTACGAACAAAAGGATCCGTTGGTGATTTATAAGATTGAAGCATTTGGTGCGTTTAAACAAATGGACGACCAGGTGAATAAAGACATTGTAAGTTTCCTCTGTCATTGTTCCATTCCCATGGAAGAAACCAATGCAGCGAAAATAAAAGAAGGGCGTGAGCAAAAGACGGATATGAGTAAAATGCGCCAGCGCAAAGAAGAATTTGCAGGCGCTGCAGCAGGCCCCGTCGGCAACGGCGGCCCGGAATACATCAGCAATGAAAATGATTACAACGATCCCTCACCGGCCATTAAACAGGAGCCCATTCGTGTAGAACCGAAGATTGGCAGAAACGATGCCTGCCCCTGCGGAAGTGGTAAGAAGTTTAAAAACTGTCATGGCCGCGAGGCATAAATTCATTAAAAGCAAAAAGCCAACTTTTACAGGTTGGCTTTTTACTTTTATACCTACAGCGATTATTTAATCGAATATTTATACTTGTAGCGTTCAAACAACTGTGTTTGCTTGTTATCCAGGTTCAACTCACGGCCTTGTATAAACGCTTGTGTAACCTTGCTGCTCTTCATGTCAAGCAAGTCGCCTTCACTGATTACAATATTGGCATCCTTCCCCTGCTCCAGCGATCCGGCTATATTGTCTATTCCCAATATTTTTGCGGCATTTAAAGTGATGGACGTTAGGGCCTCTTCCTTGCTTAGCCCATACGCCGCCATGGTACCCGCCTGGAAAGGCAGGTTACGCTGCTGCCAGTAGCCACTTCCTTCATCCTGGCAAATGGTAAACAGCACCCCGGCCTTCTGTAAAGCTGCACCGGTTTTGTAGGGCTGGTCTACATCGTCATCCTCCGTTGCCGGCAAACTATGTGGGGCAGCTAATACCACCGACACATTATTGGCTTTCAAAATGTCCGCAATGATCCAGCTATCGCTTCCTCCAACAATGGCCAGCTTACATCCAAATTCATTGGCAAGGTCAATGGCCACCATCATTTCTTTTACCAAATCGCAATGCACAAATAAGGTTTGTGATTGATCAAAAAGCCCCTTTACTGCCTCCATTTTTAAACTGGTTGCGGTATGCTTTGCTTCTCTATGGTAGGCTTTGGCCGATCTAAAAAATGCCCTGGTCCCTTCAATTTTGTCTAAGCCCAATTTAACCATATCCACGGTTGGCCCCGGTCGTCTCCGAAAACGATTGGGGCGGTTTACTAACAGCGGCATATTGTAGTGAATACCATTGCCCGTTTTATAAGCGGCATCTTCCCAGTTCCAGGCATCTAATTGAACTACAGAAGAGGTACCGCTGATGGTGCCACCCGAAGGAACGATGTGGGCCAATAAAATCCCGTTACTGCGCAGGGTGTTGATTACTTTGCTATCCGTATTGTAGGCTACAATCGTTTGGATATTCGGGTTAAAATCGCCCAACTCATTGTAATCTAAGGAGGCCCGCACCGTACTTACTTCCACCAAACCAAGGTTGGTAGAAGCCGCGATTATGCCGGGGTAAACATGTTTTCCCTTTGCATCAATCGCTACCGCTGCGGCAGGCACATCGTAGTCGCCTACACCTATTGCTACAATCTTTCCTTTTTCAAAAAGTAAGTAACCGTTGTTGATTACATTTCCATTTCCCTGGTGGATAATGGCATTGCGGATAATTACCGCATTGGCCTGGGCCGGGGAAGGATGCATATTTTCCTGCGCAAAGGCCAGCAGGCTACCCATCCCCAACATCATTGCAATTATTTTTTTCATATTAATATTTTTGCCTGTTCAGCTAACATTGAAGAGGAGGGTTATCAATGTCAACGTTAACCAGCATTGGGTGAATATTTTATTGTGCTTCCATAGATACTAACCTATCCTCAATCCTGTCCCATAAGCTGTTGCCATGGTGATGATCCTCTTCGCAGTAATTTCTTTCACGGAAGGAAGGTATGGCCGGACCGGTTTTGTCGCCGCCTTTTTTTGCACCGATCATTTTCTGAATCAGTCTCGATCTTTCTTTTTCAATTTCCTGGCGCAATACGAGGTCCTGTTCCCTGTCAAAATAAATGATGCCATCTACCATTGTTTTATCTGCCCTGGCATAAATGCTAAGGGGGTGGTCGCTCCACAAAACAAGGTCCGCATCCTTCCCTATTTTAATACTCCCGGTGCGGTCGGCTACATGCAGCATTGTGGCGGGGTTAATGGTTACCATCTTTAAGGCGATCTGTTCATCCATGTTGGCGTATTTAACACTCTTGGCAGCTTCCTGGTTAAGGCGCCTTGCCATTTCGGCGTCATCGCTGTTAATGGCCACGTTGATACCAACCTGCTGCATGATATACGCATTTTGCGGTATGGCATCTATTACTTCTACCTTGTATCCCCACCAGTCGCTAAACGTAGAGGCTGCTGCGCCATGGGCCTTCATTTTGTCGGCCACCTTATACCCCTCAAGGATATGCGTAAATGTATTTACGGTAAACTTAAATTTATCTGCCACTTTAATCAACGAATTGATCTCGCTTTGTACATAGGAATGACAGGTAATGAACCGCTTTTTATTTAATATTTCGGCGAGGGTTTCCAATTCCAGGTCACGCCGTTTGGCGGAAGGCAACTGCTGGTATTCCAGCGCACGGGTAAACGCATCCGTTAGTACTTCCTCTACGCCCATCCGCGTATCCGGGAAGCGGGGATTGTTTTGCGAGGAAGAGCGTTTCACATTTTCTCCCAATGCAAATTTTATAAAAGGATCCCAGTTGGCAAATTTCAATTGTTCGGCATTGGCCCCCCACCGCAGTTTCAGCAACTGCGTTTGTCCGCCAATGGTATTGCAACTGCCGTGTAAAATGTGGCTACTGGTAACACCCCCACTTAACTGGCGGTAGATGTCTACATCTTCGGGATCAATTACATCGGCTATCCTGGTTTCTGCGGTTACACTTTGCGAACATTCGTTGATGCCCCCGCTACCGGCGATATGGGAGTGTTCGTCGATGATGCCGGCAGATAAATGCTTGCCGGTGCCATCAATTACCCTGGCTCCACTGCCGGGCAAATTTTTACCGATAGCAGCAATTTTCCCATTTTTTACCAATACATCGGTATTGGTTAGTTTCCCCTCTTTTTCGCCTGTCCAAACCGTGGCATTGGTAATCAGTACATTTTGCTGCGTGGGCATTGCTTTGTAACCATACCCATTAAAGGGATAGGTAATACTGCCCTCAATTTTGGGTATTGCTTCCGGCCTTCTTTTTCTACCGCTATCACTGGCAGCTTTCGTATCGCCGTTTTTGGTGGCCTTCCAGCTAATCCATTTACCATTCGCCAATTGGCCGGTACCGCTCCATAGCGAATCATTCATTACACCGCTGAGCCGGATAACTGCATTGCTATCCTTCTTAAAAGCAATGGTCATTTTTACCAGCGGGTCATTGGTTACCAGGTCAATTTTTACAGAATCATTACCGGCAAGGGTAGCAGTGGTTTTGGCAGCCTCGCCCTTCACTTCCAACTGGTACAACTGGTTATTGATCACCAGGGTATACGCACCTCGACTGTCTGCCCAGCCACCCTCTTTAATCACATACTTTGCACCCTGCACCCGGTTTTGGTATATCACGGTTTTTTCAGCAAAAACCGGCCCTGAAGCAACCAGGAAATTGGCCAGCTTACCAGCATCGAGGCTACCCACCTTGTTATACATATTTAGTAAAGTAGCCGGCGTTTTCGTAAGTGACTCCAGCGCCTTTTGCTCGCTAAGTCCTGCCTTTATGGCCTTGCGGAGGTTATCTAAAAAAGAACTGCTTTGTATTAACCCGGCGGCAGTAATGGCAAAATTAATATTGGCTTTTTCGAAAGCAGCCAGGTTTACCGGGGCCATTTCCCAATGCTTTAAATCAGCCAGGGAAATATACCGGGCGTCGGTGGGATCTTCTACATCCATCGCCTGCGGAAAATTTACCGGTAATATATAGGTGGCATTCGTGGCCTTTATTTCATTGATGCGCTGGTATTCGTTGCCGCTTGCTTTAATGATAAACTGCACCCCAAATTCGTCACCAATTTTATCAGCCCGCAGGTCGCTCCATTTATCCGTACTTTCAAAAATCTGTGGCAGGGACTGGTTATCCAGGAAGGCTTGTAAGGAAAGATTAATGCCTTCTTTTTCAGGTGCCGATTTATACCACTGCGCATCCAGGTATTGCTGCCTTAACAACGTAATGGCCCCCATGAGCGAGGTAGGATAATCCTGCGTGCTGGTGCCCTTATCGAAGGAGTAATTGGCCGATGCCTTTTCTTTCAGCATCACCAGGTTTTCCTTTTCATTGGCCAGGGTAACTACGGCACCGGTACCTCTTGTGATGCCATCCATATGGTGCGTTAATACTGTACCGATACCGATGCTACGCAACTCCTTTGCCTTGGTTTCATTTAACGTGAAAACGTTTGCTGCATGCATTTCCGGTTTAATGGCCTGGTTCCAGCCATAAGCCCCCTTTGTATTGGATACCATTTGTGTACTGCGGCCGCCACCTCCGCCACCTGTACCGGTTTCATTGCGGGTGGCTGGTATGCCATAATCAGTATGCACATCAATAAAGGAAGGGTAAATATATTTCCCTTTACAATCCACTACTATGGCATCTTTTGGAATGGCAAACCCTGCGCCGGCTTTTTCAATCCGGCCCTGCCGTATAATGAGTACTGCATTCTGAAGCGTGGTTTGGGGATCTTTTACAACGGTAGCATTGATAAAAGCGTAGCACCCTTCTACAGGGGTAGCCACATCATTTACCGGGAAGGTGCTTTGTGCAGGTAATGGCAACGTAGTAACCAGTAGTGCAAAAAACGCCATCATCAGCCTTGGCTTTCTCATCAACTGAAAATTTTGGTTTAAAATAAAGAACGATAAATATAACAATTCCTTGATGATATAAAATACACGGTACTATTATTACGATGGTTAAACAGTAAATTTGCGCCAGTAAAATAATAGCGATGAACATTGCACCCTATATTGATCATACCATATTAAAACCTACTACCACTATAAAGGAAGTGGAGCAACTATGTGCAGCCGCCTTACAGTATGGTTTTGCAGCTGTTTGCGTACCGCCTCTGTTTGTAAGAAATGCCAGGGGCTTTTTAAGTGGTGCTGCAGTTCAGGTGGCCACGGTCATTGGTTTCCCTTTTGGTTATTCTGCCATTGAAGCCAAAGTGGCAGAAATAGTGTTGGCAATTATTGACGGGGCAGATGAACTGGATGTGGTGATCAATATCAGTGCTATTAAAAATAACGACTGGCAATTTTTGGCGAATGAAATCAATGCCATTTTACCTATTATAAAAAACAAGCATAAAGTGATCAAGGTGATCATTGAGTCCGGGATACTTACTGATGAAGAAATTATCCGTTGCTGTGATTTATACGGTGCTGCCGGTGTAGATTTTATGAAAACATCTACCGGTTATGCAGAAAAAGGAGCCACGGTAGCAGCTGTACAACTAATGCGGAAACACCTTTCTAACAAGGTACGCATTAAGGCAAGTGGGGGCGTTAAAACCTATGCTTTTGCGCAATCGCTGATAGCTGCCGGCGCCGACAGGCTAGGCTGTAGCAGCAGTATTGCCATTGTTAATGAAGCCAGTCAACAAAATTAGTGGAACAGTTTTTGTCGAATTTAATTATATGAAGCATATACTATTTACTCCCTTTCTTTTACTTTTTTCCTTTTTTTCCCAGGCCCAAACCGATACCGGCTATACTGACCTGGCAGCTTCGCCCGGAAAAATAACCGTTTTCAAGGATGCCCGTTTTGATGTATTGGCCAAGAAGGAAGCTGAATTTAACGAGGCCCTGGCCTATGGCCCAAAATCGGCAAAAGGTTACCGCCTGATGGTATTGAGTACGAGCGACAGGGCCTATGCCATGAATTTGCGGGCGAGATTGCTGCAACGTTTTCCCGAACAGAAAGTGTATATGAGTTTTCAACCTCCGTATATCAAGCTGAAGTTTGGTAACTTTTTAGATAAGTCGGAAGCCGACCAATATAAAAAAGAAATCACCAGCAATAAATTAGTTACTACAAATATTTACCTTGTTCCTGAAATTATCGAAATTAAGCCGGACAAGAATAAGGAGAAAGAAATATTATAAGGAATTGGCTGCGGCGGAAGTTGGTGCCGTAATCGAACCTTTTTTTTGCCATTAGCCATTCCGTTTATTACCCATTACAAACAATAGAACCCGTGAATGAACCTATAGCGCCACAAATTAAAGCACTGGCCAAACAATATGCTCCGGCATTTATTGTCATCCGCCGCCACCTGCATGCCCACCCTGAATTGAGTTACCAGGAATACAACACTTCCACCTTTGTACAGCAACAGCTATCAGATTTAAACATTCCCTTTGAGTTAAAAGCAACTACGGGTGTTATCGGTTTGCTGGAAGGAAAAAATCCGGGGAAGCGAGTAGTGGCGTTAAGGGCGGATATGGATGCCTTACCCATCATGGAAGAAAACGACGTGCCTTACAAATCAACAGTGCCGGGGGTGATGCACGCCTGCGGCCACGATGTGCACACCAGTTGTTTACTGGGCGCCGCAAAAATTTTAAGCGAGTTGCGGGAGCATTGGGAAGGAACGGTGAAACTGATTTTTCAACCTGGTGAAGAAAAAAACCCGGGCGGTGCCAGCCTGCTGATAAAAGAAGGCGTATTGGAAAATCCTGCCCCACAAAGTATTTATGGCCTGCATGTGCACACTACCCTTGACACCGGCAAACTTAGTTTTCGCGGCGGTATGGTAATGGCGAGCGCAGACGAAATTTATATTACCCTCAAAGGCCCTGGCGGCCATGCAGCCGCGCCGCAGTTTACAGCCGACCTGGTGCTGATTGCCTCCCACCTGGTAGTAAGTTTGCAACAAATCATTAGTCGCAATAACAGCCCTTTTAATCCATCGGTACTTAGCATCACCTCCTTCCAGGGAGGCAATACCACCAATGTAATTCCTTCTGAAGTGAAGCTGATGGGTACTTTCAGGGCGATGAACGAAGAATGGCGGTTTAAGGCGCACGACCTTATCAAAAAATTATCCCGCGAATTGGTGGAAAGTATGGGTGCCAATATAGATATCCGCATTGATGTAGGGTACCCCTTTGTACTTAACAATGAAGCGTTAAGTGCAGCCGCAAAAAAAGCAGCGGCCCAGTACCTGGGCAAAGAAAATGTGGAGGAAACAGAACTGCGCATGGGGGCAGAGGATTTCGCCTTTTATTCCCACCGGGTACCGGCCTGTTTTTTCAGGCTGGGTACACGCAATGAGGCAAAAGGTATCACCATTGGCGGACATACCCCCACCTTTGATGTGGATGAGGATGCCATTGAAACAGGTATGGGTATAATGGCCTTGTTTGGCGCCACCAACGGGGAATAAACAAGCCGCAATCGTTATTGTAACGGTTAGCAATACAGTCATTACAACGCTCCAATAACAGCGGTAACCAATAGCAACTCCTTCCCTTTTTCCTAGTGAATCATTTAGTACCTTGCACCCACTTTTTAAAAAGGGCGTAACGCGGTGCTTGGTATCCATTACCTGGTTATCCCGGAATCCGGATGAATGGTATTCTTTAAAATCAACTGCTGATTGATCAGCTGCTAAAAAGCTGAATAAACGCCGGATTACTTTTTTAAAGAGTAGTAAATATTAATAAAGATCACTAACAACACCAACTCCTTTAATACAAAAAAGATGCAACGCGGAGTAAAATAAATGCTATGTCAAAAGAACTGAGTAAACAACAAGCCCTCGAATACCACGCTCAAGGAAAACCCGGCAAAATTGAAGTCGTTCCCACCAAAGAATCTAAAACACAAAGAGACCTCTCACTGGCTTATTCGCCGGGTGTAGCGGTACCATGCCTCGAAATTGCGGCTAATCCTGAGGACGTATATAAGTATACCGCCAAGGGCAACCTGGTGGGTGTAATTAGTAATGGCACCGCGGTACTTGGCTTAGGTAATATCGGCCCGGAAGCGGGTAAACCCGTTATGGAAGGAAAAGCGGTGCTGTTCAAAATATTTGCTGATATTGATGTATTTGACATCGAGATCAACGAAACCGATCCCGAAAAATTTGTACAAATTGTAAAGGCGCTGGAGCCAACCTTTGGCGGTATCAACCTCGAAGATATCAAGGCGCCGGAATGTTTTTATATAGAACAGCAGTTAAAACAGCAGTTGAAGATACCGGTGATGCACGACGACCAGCATGGCACCGCCATCATTTCTGCAGCGGCCCTGTTAAACGCACTGGAATTACAAAAGAAGAAAATCAGCGAGGTGCGTATCGTGGTAAACGGCGCCGGTGCTGCGGCAATGGCATGTATGAAACTGTATGAATCGTTGGGTGTTAAGCACAGCAACTTCATGGTTTTTGACCGGAGTGGCATCATCTACCACGGCAGGCAGGGGGTGGATGAACAGAAAAGAGATTTTTGCGTGGATGAAAAATACAAAGACTACGACCTGGCGAAAGCGATGGAAAATGCTGATGTATTTGTTGGATTAAGTTCTGGCAACGTAGTTAGCCCCGAAATGGTTAAAAGTATGGCCAAACGCCCGATCGTTTTTGCCCTGGCCAATCCCGATCCGGAAATATCCTACGATACTGCCATTGAAGCCCGGAAAGACCTGATAATGGCCACCGGCAGAAGCGATTATCCCAACCAGGTAAACAACGTACTTGGTTTTCCTTATATATTTCGTGGTGCCCTCGACGTTAGGGCAACTACCATCAATGAGGCGATGAAACTGGCAGCGGTTAAAGCCCTGGCCGCTTTAACAAGGGAAACCGTTCCCGATATTGTAAACCTTGCCTACAACGAAAAAACCATCACTTTCGGCCCTAATTATATTATTCCCAAAGCACTTGATCCACGTTTATTGGCAACTGTGGCACCAGCGGTAGCAAAGGCGGCCATGGAAAGCGGCGTGGCAAAATACCCTATCACCGACTGGGAAGTCTACAAACTCGAACTGAATAAAAGGCTGGGACTTGATAACCAACTCAGCCGCGTTATCGGCAATAAAGCAAGAAAGGATCCTAAGCGGGTGGTATTTGCAGATGCGGAAAATTTAAAGATCTTAAAAGTAGCGCAATTGGTGGTGGAAGAAGGCGTTGGTTACCCCATATTACTGGGCGATACCAAACGAATACTAAAACTGGCATTGGATAATAAAATTGATGTTACGGATATGCCCATCTTTGATCCCAAATCGGATGAAACAGAAGAATTAAGAAAGCAGTTTGGCACCTTGTTTTACGAGCGGCGGCAACGCAAGGGACAAAACTGGCATGAAACCAACAAAATGATGAAGGACCGGAATTATTTTGGCTGTATGTTGGTGGAAAGTGGTGAGGCAGACTGTATGATCAGCGGATTAACCCGCAATTATGCCAACACGATACGACCAGCTATTCAAAGCATCGGTACGGAAGAAGGAGTTAAAAAGATTGCGGGTATGTACATCCTGCTAACCAAACGCGGCCCATTGTTCCTTGCGGATACTACCATTAATTTTAACCCCACGGCGGAGGAATTGGCAGAGATCACCCTGCTGACCGCAAAAGAGGTTAAACAATTTAATATTGTTCCACGTATTGCTATGTTGTCGTATTCCAATTTCGGCAGCAGCGATTCACCCGAGGCCAACCTGGTAGGCAGGGCGAGGGAAATTGTAAAAGCTAAAGACCCAACCCTTATCTGCGATGGTGAAGTACAGGGTATACTGGCATTTAACAAAGAAATATTAAAAGACAACTATCCCTTTACCGAATTATTAGACGGCGAAGTAAATACCCTGATTTTCCCCAACCTTGCGGCAGGTAATATTACCTATAATCTATTACAGGAAGTAGGCGGGGCAGATTCAATAGGGCCGATATTAATGGGTTTAAAGAAACCGGTGCATGTGTTGCAGTTGGGAAGTTCTATCCGGTCTATCTTTAATATGGTGTTAATTGCCGTTGTTGATGCGCAAATGAAATGCGACACAGATACCCGGGAAGC
Organism: Chitinophagales bacterium; assembly: GCA_038330815.1. Classification (GTDB taxonomy): domain Bacteria; phylum Bacteroidota; class Bacteroidia; order Chitinophagales; family Chitinophagaceae; genus Ferruginibacter. Next base: position 11,161 of record JBBQOJ010000027.1, read on the forward strand.
CATTCGCCAAAGCAAATGGTGGAAACAGTTCAACTATACCTCCCACGAAATATAATGCCAATGGACAAGAAGGATCATATTGCTAAAAAGATTTCGTTTTCGGTCAGCAAAAGCTTTAGGAAATACCTGAAGCGGTATGGGCGGGAAATAAACCTGCCCGTATCTTACGACACGTTGAAACACTTCAATTTTAGCATACCCGTGATCGATAGTCATGGTAAAAACACCCTGTGGGAATCCGTTTTCTTTAATCCCTCCCTAACCGATGAAATTCATGCATCGCTGAAAAGAACTTACTCCATTT
>JBBQOJ010000028.1:0-11272 GCA_038330815.1 Chitinophagales bacterium
ACATAAGCGTTGCAAAAAATTCACCAATGTATTACGGACCAAAACACCCAATTGGGACGGCTGCCCGTTTTTTGGGGCTTTTATTTTTTAATTATAAAACGCGACAGGTTCGCCAGGGTGATACCAAGGCCGGTAAAAAAACTCTGGGTAAGAAAACCAGTGGGCATTTGGTGCGCCGGCAACTTATCCGCAATAAAGGCACGATAGGGTTCCATTGCTGTATTATTAGCAGCATCCAACACCCATAACAAGCCTACCGCCATCCAAAGGGAACTACTGAAAGGATAGATAAAAAGACAAATACTGCAAAATAAGGCGCCTATGAAAAAGTAGGGTTTCCTGCGGCCAAACCTGGGATGCCATGTCTTATCACTCATAGCACCAATCAGCGGTTGTATCAATAAACCGGTCACCGGGCCCGCAAGATTCAGGAGGGGAATTTCATCCGGACTTGCACCAAGAAAATCATAAATGGGATTAACGGCGCTTTGCTGCAGGCCAAAACTGTATTGGATACCAAAGAAACCAACATTCATGTTGATGATCTGCCAAAAACTCATGGTGGGTTTAGGTACCTGCATAGCAATCGTTTAGTAAGAATAAACCAAATGTAACGAAAACTGCCTGCCTGATTTGCCGCAAACGTTTGTAGTGGATAAGAAGCCGAGTGCCTGCGCATGGGGCTAAACCGGTTTGCCAGCTATCAGGTATAGTGACGGGTTACACTATCTTATAGTGCTGAAGCGACTATTGACCATATAATTTTTTTAACGCGAGGTATACACCATTGGTCCAGCCAAATCCATCCTGTGAGGGGTACTCGCCACCACCTGCTTCCCGGGTGATATCCACTACATTGTACTTCTCCATCATTTTACCGGTGGCCGCATACACTTTTTCATTTAGGGTTAACCATCTAACGGCAATGTCTTTTGCCAGTTTGGATTTTCCATAATTGGCCAGGGCCGTGATACTTGTCCATTGAAGCGGAGCCCAGCCATTGGGTGCATCCCATTGCTGGCCGCTGTTGTTGGTAGTGGTTACAATGCCACCTTTTTTTAGCAGCAACTTTTGGGTGGTTAACGCAACCGCACTGGCCTGCGCAGGAGTGGCCATCATTACAAACAAGGGGAACAAGCCTGCTGCCGTTACCCACTTAAGCTGTTGTTTTTTACCCGCATGATAATCATAAAAGAAACCAGTGGATGGGTTCCAGCAGTATTTGAGAATCGCCGCTTTTCTTTTATTGGCCATTTGTAAAAACACGGCGCCGGAACTTTCAAACCGCATAGTTTTTTTTGCTTTGGATATTGTTAACTCAAGTGCATATAACAAACAGTTGAGGTCAACCGGAACAATGTCGCTGGTTTGAATGGTCTCCAGCTTTTTATCATCCTCCATCCAGCGGGTACTGAAATCCCACCCGCTTTCCGCGCCCGACCGGAGTTGATGCGCCACATCCGCCCTTTTATCATTTAATATTTTTTCCAGTGCCTCCGGTGAACTAACGCGAATCCGCATGGCCAATTCATCGGCTGCCTTTTGCGCCAGCTCGAAGTCTTCCTTAAAACTTTCCGGCCTCGGTGTAGATTTTGCATCGCTATAGCGGTTAAGTAAACTGCCATCTGCCAATCTAACCAGGTGATGTAAACTTTCGCCCTTTTTTATTTTATCCGCACCTTCCATCCAGTACGCATATTCCTTTTCCAATACAGACAGGTAAGTTGTATAAACAGCGGGCCCTTTGATACCGGCCAGCAATTCCACCATCAAGCTAAAGTAAGGCGGTTGGCTCCTGCTTAAATAATAGCTCCGATTGCCGTTGGGGATATGACCATACGTATTGATGAGGAAGGCAAAATTATTTATCATCTGTGTAATCATTTCCACTTCACCACTTTCCTTTAGGCCAAGCATGGTGAAATAACTGTCCCAATAATACACTTCCCGGAAACGCCCACCAGGTACAATATAAGGATAGGGCAAGGGGAGCAGTGACCCGGTTAAAGTATTACCTGCAGCACTCACCGTATCGGGTGCACGCTTTAACACCGACCAAAGATTATTGATATGCATTACCAGGTTTTTCTCCGGTTGCACATAGTTTAATGGAGTAGGCGCTGCGGGTAAGTCAAAATTAGCTGCTACAAATTTCTTAAGGTCATTCCCGGAAGGCTTAAACCTTTCGTAGTCTTGCAATATAGCGGCGGGATCCCGCTTTGGAACTGCGTCTACAAATGTTTTGCCATCAGCAAAAACCCGTTGCAACTGCACTTCACGAAATAAGGGGCCATACAATTCGTCTGGCGATTTAACCGTTTGTGCCATCGCGTAATCATTGAACAACAAAAATATACCCACCACAATGGCAAAAAATTGAGATGCCCAAGGTAGTGTGCAATGAAAATGAAACGGCTTGATTGCCTTGACATCATTCCTACAAAAAGCATTTCCTGCAGTTGGCAAACAAGCAGGCACTCTTATTATATTTTTCATTGCAAGCATTTAAAGGATTCAATCAATAAAGGAAAAGTAACGCTTTATTTGTTAACAGAAAAGCGATTTAAGAAAGCAGTATTATCCCGGCTTGTTTAATAATCATTTGACGAATCAATACAGCGCTATGGTATTAATGGGAGCAAGATTTAGAATGTATTATTTTTTATGAACCCAACTACATTGCTTCTACGACACGTCAGTGGCGTCGCACTCCCGTCCGAACGGCGTTCAGCCGGGCGGGCTTATACTTTTTGTACAATAGCGAGCATAGTGCAGTTATACTGGCTAAATCACGGCCTCATTAATAATCACTACGGGCAACATTGGTGAAGGGAAGTAGTGACATCTTTAAAATAGCTTTCAACAGGCTATAAGAATCTATTAGGTCAATGTTGTTGGCTGCCTTTTCTACTTAAACTATTTTAGTGCTAAAATAATTGTTCCTATAACAATCAAACCTGCCCCTATTGCAGTTTTAAGCGTCAATGTTTCTTTCAGAAATACCACCGATAATATAATAGCAATGGCCACACTTAATTTATCAACTGGTGCTACTTGCGACACTTTCCCTAGTTGTAATGCCTTGAAATAAAATAACCATGACAAACCCGTGGCAATACCCGAAATGGTTAGGAACATAAGATGCTGTTTTGATAGTGCGTTTATTCCTTTTGCATCTCCTTTAGCAAAAATAATAAGCCAGGTCATTAGCAGAATAACAATTGTCCTGATTCCAGTAGCAAGATTGGAATTAATATTAGCTACCCCCATCTTTGCGAAAATGGCCGTAAATGCAGCAAATAGAGCGGATAATAAAGCATAAAGTAACCACATAAGATAAAAGTTTATTTAAGCAAATAGCTTCCTGTAATTATCAAAAATCAATAGTCCTAATAATAAACGCTTCATTACACAGCTAATTTTTAATTTCATCCTGCAAAGTTTTAAAGAGATTTAGAAAAATTTTGAATGGCTGTAACAAGGTGGGAAATAGTTAGTTTGTTTTCATCTTGCCATTTTTAAACCGTTCACTGGCTGTTTGGTAATAGGAAATAGTTTCTAAAAGCAACTCCTTGTTTTGTACTTTGGTTGCTGATAAAGACTTATCTAAATTGTTAACTATAAACTGCCTTACGCGTTTTCTATCATCTATTTGGGTAAATAAATTTTCTTTAACCATTCCCAACGTTCTGTAGTTGCCAATGAATGCCCGCTCATCGCCTAATTTCATTTGATTAATATCTTTACCAAATAAAGCGCTGTTGTAATCCCACCCCAAATAGCCAAACAAACTTGGCATCAGATCTATTTGAGAAGTTAGCCGATTTATTATGGCTGGTTTTTGATGAAGATTATAAATGATGGCAGGAATATGATGTTTGTCTATATTGATTTCCCACTTTCCTGCACTACTTGCACAATGGTCTGCAACAATTAAAAAAACGGTGTTAGTAAACCAGGGCTTTGCTTTAGCGGTTGCAATGAACTTTCCCAATGCATAGTCAGTATATTTAACCGCTGCATTTCTAACGCCTTGCTGAAGGTTGATTTTACCTGCAGGAAAAGTGTAAGGCTTATGGTTGGAAGTCGTCATAATGAATTGAAAAAATGGCCTGTTCGTGGCATTTCCTTTATCCGCATATTTGATTGCCTGCATATATAAATCTTCATCGCAAATACCCCAGGCATTTTCAAAACTTACTTCACTCGTTGGAATGTTGAAACGATGGGTTTCAATTTTGTCAGACAATGGGTTTCCCCTGTCCCGGTCCACAATATCAAATCCCTGTCCACCAAAGAAATTATTCATATTGTCAAAGTAACCATCTCCACCATAAATAAAGTAGGGAGCATAATTATTTTCCTTGAGTATGGTAGCGATAGAAAACAAATGCTGGTTGTCCGGTCTTCTTACAATGCTATTTCCTGGCGTTGGAGGAATTGATAAAGTAAGCGCTTCCATCCCCCTGGCGGTTCTTGTGCCAGTTGCATAAAGGTTAGTAAAGAAGATACTGTTATGGGCCAGGCTGTCATACGCAGGGGTGAGATGATCTTTGTTTCCGAGAGCCGAAAGAAAATCGGCACTGAAACTTTCAATGACAATCAGTATGATATTCGGATGGGTTGCATTTTTCCCTGCAGTATGCCTTGTAATATTATCCCAACTATTGTTAGCATAGGTTTGGTTTTCCTGCAAAAGATTTTTTTTAAGCACCCTGTAGGCATCCTCTTGAGGAAGTTTAGGATAGAAAGTTTCATAATCAAGTTCATTCGATTTTAACGCTGCAAAAAAAGAGAATGTGCCGTTTTTCCCCAATTCATTCAAGACAAGGTGGTTACTAGCATCTGCTTTTATATTGCTCATCACGGCTAACAATAAAAACGTAGCTAGCAATAGAGGAAGCGTATAAATTGCCCGGATCTTAATAGCGCTTTTATCAGAGAATGTATTTTTGAAGGCGCCTGTTTTTTGAAGCAAAACAAATGTCATTAAAACAAGCGCAATTAATACTATAATAATAAGGGATAGCGGGTAAGACTCATTGATATTCGCAACAACTTCATACGTATAAATTAAATAATCTACGGCTATAAAATTGAATCGGACACCAAACTCATCCCAAAAAGTAATTTCTGCTAAAAGACTGAAATAGATAATTATAAAAAGCAGTGACAGGTAGGTGTATGTAAATAATTTATCAAAAGAGGAACCTATCCATCGTTTAGGAAATAGTAAAAGGTAAAAGGCATATATCCACAAAAAGCAGGATCCCACAACTGCATCATATATGAATCCTGTAACAAATGCCCTTAAAATATAATATATGTTAAAATCAATATCCTTTGCCGACCATATAAGAAATACCATTCTTATCAAGAAAGAAAGCACGATATATAAGCCTAAAATTGTAAATAAGGCAGCGAACCGGCTATCAAAAAATTTTCTAAAGAACTTTGCTGAAACAGTTTTGATGCCCATAATTTTATTTGTTGACAACTGGTAAAGTACCGGTTCAATTTCGGAGAAATTTCGAATTTTAAAATTAACTCAAAAAACATGAAAGCTATTGGTAAACTGGTATTCAATAAACCATCCTTGAAATTCGCCTATTTCCTTAATGATAGCCAGGCACGGCCAACTGCCGCTATTTTTGGCAGTTTACCTTAAAATAGTTTGAATAGAAGACCGGCATCTACTTGCTATGTTAATCCTGAATAGACGTGTAAAGTTCTTTTAATTTACCATTGCGTCTTTGTTTGTAAACTGCCAATTTATTTTCCCGTTTATATTTTTGCTGTTAGTTTGCCATGCTTCAATCTGTTCTTTAATTTTATTTATAGAGGATGTGTACCTGTTTAAGTAATGGCCATTTAATACATTCGATTCTATTGCTGCCATGTTCAACCAACTCCTTTGTTTAAGAGTATAAATAAATTTATACCAACCCTTTTTGCGACTTCCGATTCCAATATTACTTTTTCCATGATTGCGGCAAACGCACTATTCTTTTCGGGAGGTAATACCCATCCCATTACCTTCCAAGGCTTACGTTCATTTTCCAAATACAGTTCTTAAGGATACGAGGGAGATATTCTCCACCTAATTTAATTCGCTTATCTTGCCGGCCGGCCAGCGAAACGACCATTTAGCAGAATCCTCCGGGGGGTTCACTGTAGCAAACAGTTACTAACATTGCTCCCATATCCCCAGCTGCTTTGACTTCATAAATGCATGTAGTGGCCCGGCGTTCTGAAACAGCTTCCATTCATTCTTCAATAATTTACTTCTTTACTGTATCAATTGAGCCCATCCCAACTTTCAACACTTTACTTATTTGCTCGTTGGTTACCTTATCTGAATATTTCCCTTCATTACAATTCAAAAGTATATAACCCGCTCGGAATGTGTAGGAAGTAGGTGAACCTTTGTTGATTATTACCTGCAGTACTTCTACCCGCGATGTAATCAGTTTGTTTGTATAACCAATACTCCAAATTATATTTACCTAACACTGGTTAACAGGATATGACCGTATAACACAGCCGCTATTTATCCGGCGAATATTTTTATAACTATAAAACGAACAATAATAATTGTACCCTGTAAAGGCGAATAAAAAAAACTAGTTGTAAAGATTATTGCACCCCCCCGGGTTATTCGGCCCCATCCGTTTTTGCCCGTTGAATTGCGAAACTACCCACCTTATTGCCAACCTCGAGGCCAACAACGCAATCGCTTCTAAAATGAATACCGCCGTACATTCTCGAATTAGAGGCGTCATTTGCGAGGGCAGCATAACGGCCAGCTTCCTTTGGAAGGAGGTGGCTCATTACCGCGGCTGCTGCACCGCTAAAAGTGGAGTGCCCCGAAATATAGGCAGGGAAATTAGGCACACCGGTGAGCGTTTTAATTGCCGGGTTTAGCTGGCAAGGCCTGGGATTAAAATAATGCATCTTTGTATCCCAGCATACAATAGCGGCATCATTTAACGCCATATTGATCAATGCCATATTCCTGGCCCATCTTACTTCGCTGAAATGTTGTGGGATAAAATCTGCGGCAGCAATGGCATCCCAGTGTCCCGGCGGGGTAGCAGTAGCAACACCATCCGCCCAAAAATGCACCATAGCAGTTCGTTCCCTCGTTGGATTATTTACCATTTCATAAATCTCGTTGGTTTCATCTTTCATTTGTTTGCTTGAAACCGAAGGCGGCGGACCTGGACGAAGCGAAATGGCCGTGAGCGAATCAAATAAAAATGCTTTCACTTTTCCAAATACCGGCAACATAGGCGGCCTTTTGGGAGATTCCAGGCTATACCAGGGGGTTTCTCCTCTTGCAATACAATCGTTTTCAAGTTTGGTCCATAATGCCTGGTTACCTGCCGCGGCATCCGCACGGTCACTGCGTGCACGCACTACAAATTTTTGTGCTACTGCTTTGCCCAGCGCTTCCCCTGCCTCCAGGTCGCTGCGAAGATTGGCCCCGGAGATAATCCTGGCGGTTTTATGTTCGTTTGCCTTTTGCTGGATATAATCCTGGTCACCCGGGAATAATAGTTTTAATAGTTCAACCGCAGCGCCCGCCACTACCCCATCCTCGGAGGGGTAGGAAGGCAATTCCGATGCAGGTATTAACAGGCTGATCCCTGCATCGGTTTTATAAGGTGCTGCCCTGTTGTATAATTTTTTATAGTGCCAGGCTGCAACCAACGCGTCGTACTGTGCAGCACTCAGGTAGGCGTAGGCCCGCGCAGCATACGGTGGATTGGCAAACGGAAACAGCGGATAAGCGAGGGGGTTATTAGCATTCGGAAACGGGTAAGTGCCATCTTGGTTTTGGTAGGGCGGCAGGTTATGTTTGGCTACCAGTTCCCTTAATATTTCATTCCAACGCAGTACCGCGCCAGCACTCCAATATTTAACCAACTGCTTTTCTTCTTTACTCAGGTCTGCCTGCCATGCTTTGATTTCATTTACCTGGGCGATGTATTCCGGCGTAGCAACACCGATGGGCGCTGGTACTAAGAATTCATCAGGCGCGGTTAACAATATGGGTTTCCAGCTACCGGCATTCAAATCGATATTCCCCGGTTGAAGTGCGGGTGCATTATCAGTAGCCTCCACAATATCCTTCTTACAACCTGTAAACTGTAGGAGGAGGAGGGTAATGATTGTAGTGAATAATAAATACTTTTTCATGTTAGTTTAATTTAGCAGGGTTATTGGAGGATGTTTCGCGACGTGAAAAATCGAGTACATAAAATACCGCCCCATACCAGGTGGTGGCCTGGCCCACGTTTCTACCCGCCACTGTTTTGTTGCCGCCTACCACCAACGACAATTCATGTTTGGTTGGAAGCAGTACGTATTTTATATTGGTTCCAATGGTAGTGGCATTCATGCGGTTGCCTGGTGAGGGCATATTGTTTCGGGTAATATCAAAACCGCCCAGTGTTTTCCAACTATTAACCACTGCCTCAGCAATCAGTCTGGCATCCCGGAAACCGGCACGGAAATTAAAATTGGCTGCGTTGGGCATATATACTTCGTTGGTTAAATGTAACCGCGTAGTGTAGTAGGCATCTCGGTCGATGGTAATATTATCACGGGCCACATAGGTGGCCGAACCAGTAAAAAATAAACTCCCGGTTTGATAATCAGCCATCAGCCTTGCCGATGCGGTGCTGCTTCGCAAACCAATTGACATCGGCAGGAAATCTGCCACATAGTTGGATAAGGGTACCGACCATCCGGCAATACCGTACAATGACACTGTGCCTCCCAGCATATCCTTTTCCACCGGCATCCATTTCAAAAAAACACCCAGGTCCTGGAATCCTTGCATTCCTGCCAGTGTGCCAGCAGAAGCTGTTGTTTTTACATAGGGTACGTTAAATAAAAAATTCAGTTTTGAACTTACGCCATAACTACCCATTATACCTACACTTTGTGTGGAAACAGTACCAAGGTTAAGGTTGTCTCTTTTTAAAGTTCCCTCCCAGTAGTTTTTCCACTGGGTATTTGTATATATAGGCCCAACGCACAACCTGTTTTTACCCATCATAATGGCATCCATATCCGTTTGCGCGTTTGCACAAATGTGGCTAAAGCACGCCAGGAATAAAATCAATGATTTCATAACATTTTTTTTTACAATGAAAAAGTAATTGACCATCAAAATTTAATCGCACATCCAAGGTTAATGGAATAATCTGCAAAAGCGGCATCGCCCTGGCGATAGGTGCCCGTCAGCTTCGACATCTCCTTATCCGTTACACTTTGGGTACGGTTGCGGGATACGGCAATGGGCAGGTTCAAATACCAGCTGGCTTTTTTGGTGGTATAGCTAATGGCTGGCTCTGCTGATATCACATAACCGGGTCTGCGAAAGGCGTCACTTTTACCGACCAGGTCGTACACGGGAATGCCCTCAATACGTCCACCTGCGCCTAGGGAAAAGCCGGGAAGCGCTGAAAAATTGTAGGAAGCCCCTACCCTTGCCATGTATTGATCCGGCACACTCATGATGTCCTCGTTCGCGATAGCCGGCGACAAGGTTTCGCGATAGGTTCTTGTGCCATTGGTATTGCGCGGATTCACCAGGTAGTAGGTATTGGCATAGAAACTTAGTAGACGGGTGGGCATATAGTACATATTGATTTCGGTGGTAAAACCGGTACCTCCATCGCCCAATTGCATCGATTGGTCCACTGTTCTTAATTCTTTAGAACCACCAGGGCCCACATTGTACCAGTAGTCTTTGTAATTGTAATCACCCGTGGCGAATTTAATTCCCAGCCCGGCCTGTATATTTAACTTTGAGTGTTTTTCCGGATCGGTTAGCCAGTGATAGGCTGCCAACCGGATATCACCCAAACCAAATGATTGGGTATTGTGCCGTTCCTTTTTAACATAGGTGCCATTTACCAAACCATGCTCATACAAAGAAGAACGGGTAGTTGCCAACAACGGGAAGTTTACATTTACCGACCACCTGTTGTTGATTTTTCTTGTAATGGACAGGTCGAGGGAATTGGTATAATTAATGACTTCGGTATTTTGCACCAACCTTTCCTTTTGTTCTTCATGGCCTTTAAAATGACGAAAGGATTTGAAGTAACGGTAGTTGGCGTTAAAAACCCAGCCGGTGGAATCCTCACCTGGTTGCTGGATAGCGCAGGACGAACCGGTGCTACGGATGGCTACACAACCCTGTGCATTGGTATAAGTCCTTGCAAATAAAAAAAAAATTATTAAGCAGCATACTTTTTTCATGTTGTTAGTGTTGATGAGTTAATTAAGTAATTGCAAAAAGTAGTCAAAAGGATAATGAGGTAACAGAAGGCCGGGTTCAGTTAATTCCTTTCCAATTTTAGTTTACCTACAATAAAATCACCTACTTTTTTACCATGCTCCGTGCTTACCAAACAACTGGGGTGAAAATGAATACCACCATAAAACCTGGCCAGGTTATTTTCATCCGACGCCTGGCGAAAGGAAGTAAAAGAGCGGTTAGGAATACCAAATTCTAATTCACTGGTATCTGTATAATTAAAATTATCACCGTACATGTTGGTTAATGCTTCCGCTGCTGCAGAAGAAACTGTGCTGTGCCCGCAGGTATATTCCGGGAAGGGTGGGGATTGTAGATACGGCCGCCATTCGGGATCAAGGTATTTATTGATAACGGTTTCGGGCCTTACCATATTGCTTCGGAATTTTTCGTCCCAACACTGAATAAAAGCATCAAACATACAAATAGAAGTGAGGGTATAGGCGGCTACTGTTTTAGCAAAATCCGCTTTTGATTGCATAGAAGCAATACCCACGATATTCATCCAATGGCCTGGTGGCGAAAACTTTTTAGTGATAAACTGTACATGGCCGCTTACATGTAATTCGTTGGGCAAATCATTCCAGAACATAGCGATGTGCTTTTGTTCCTCCGTAAGACTGTCGATGGCATTTTTGGATAACAGCACCTGCTGGTAGTAGGGCCCTTTTTTATCCTTCATATTAAAAGGGATGGGACGAGGCGGTTTGAACTGCGAAGCGCTGTCCAGCACGATGGAGCGAATCTCGCTCCAATGGGGTTCGATGGCGCTGGCATACATGGGTGGTGTTGGCACCCACCTGCCGGGTGAATCAACCACGGTATACCTTGACGCGCTGCGGGTTTGCAGGTAACTATCCGCTTTGCTCCATGAAAGGATTGCATTGGCGATGGTATCTGAAAATGCGATGGTATTGTCAAATACTTCATCAGGCA
>JBBQOJ010000029.1:0-11092 GCA_038330815.1 Chitinophagales bacterium
ATTGATCAAAGTATTGCTAAGCTGATTACTTTTAAAATTGCTGTTGTCACCTGCCACACCGGGTACACTATCCTTACCTGCTTTAAAAAAATCAGTGCAAAAGTACAAATACCATTTTAATTATTTAACGAAGTAGCTGAAAGCAACTACAAAAGCAACGATCACCCAATGCAACAGTAAGGGGAACCACTTTTTGCCGGGGTATAAAAAGCCGGCTGCTGCAATGATGGCTATCGGAACAGCACACAAACTCCAGTATACAAAAGAATGCGATGCATTAATAAATGGTATAAAAAGGGCGATCGGCAGGTAAATAAATACCAGGCTCCAACTTTTACGGGCCTGCACCAGTTGCCGGCGCATATTTTGCCGGATAAAAAACAAACCGGTTACACAGGTAAACAATACAATGATAATGGCCGCCAGTGCCCAATGGGATTCATAAAAATGTGGAAACGTAACGGCAAAGCCTGGAAAATGATAATCCTGCCATCGGCCCGAGATGAAAAGATAGGCCAGTAAAAAATAATAGGGCGCTACGATACCCAGCAGGGCCACCACCCATTCTGCCACCTTGAAGGCACGGGTAATCATCAATCCTACTACAATGAGGGCGGCAAATGCAATGGAAGGGAAATAAAAAAAGGAGGCCAGCCCAATGGCGATGCCAATATTAAACAGGGAGGTTTTGGGGTGTTGTTCGTTGTGCAGCCTACTCATCCTCGACCACACCCAAATGAGTAAATTGTTGATGATGAGGGGGGCAGATAAAATATTCCATTCCGCAAACAGGGAGGTAATCAGCAGGTAGCTCATTGCAACCAGGTAATTCGGCTTTTGCATCAGTCGCTGGTCATTTACCAGCTTGTTTAAGGTGATTGCCTGTGTGTACAAAAGCAGGAAGGTTATAAAGGGGTAAATTACCGGCAGATTTTTGCCGATACCCGACAATTGTAGTAGCAATGCCTTAAACAGGAATCCATCGGTAGGCTGTAATACGGGTACAGCCGGATGAAAGAACACAGGCAACTTCAATAGCAGTCCATATACCAATAATAAAAAAGTATTATACGGGTTATTGGATTTAAAAACGCCTGTCACGTGAATGGTTAATTTTAGCTCTCCCCGCAGGAGAAAAGTGCATTAATATTGATACAATTGCATTGCAAAAGTGAGTAATAATTGTTGGTTTAAAAAATAGTTTACTATTTACGTGGTGTAACCTGCCGGCGGGGTTTGCACTACCAATACAATGTCCGGCAAATGCGTGTTGGCAGGAGGAATGGGTAAAGGGCAATGCCTTTGTTTGTTAGCGGGCTATCCAATGTAGCACTTTAGGTAAAAAGATAAGCACCCCGGCGATAAAACTTCCCGCAGCGGCAACCAGCACTGCGCCCGCTGCAGCGTCTTTCACTATTTTAACCTGGGGATGGTATTCCCGGGTAATTATATCACATAAAGATTCCAATGCAGTGTTCACCAGTTCCAGCGAAAACACAAGCATCGCACAACTGCCAATAATAAGCCATTCGAATAGCGGCAAAGAAAAAAAAATCCCCATGCCTGCCGTTAACAGGAAGATCAACAAATGAATACGGAAGTTAAGCTGCGTTTTAAAACAGTGCCGCAGGCCCTGCCAGGCATAGACAAAGGAATTAAGTAGTTTCATATCGACTGCATAAAGTGCCCCCACCAATAACATTTATTATAGTAGGCTTATGGGAATGGTTTGAAAGGAGCTAAAGTTACCAAATAAACCATCGCCCGGCATTTGTTACGCCTGTATGACCATCAACCCTATCAGTCAATGCATTAATAATAGTCCCGGCACCAGTAATAGTTAACCTCGCTACTGCCGGGCAACAGGGGGGCGGTGCGTTTGCGTTAACAGCCAATACACCTGTTCGTCTGCCCGATTCCAGGACAACCAACTGTGCCTTTGCCGGGCTTCAAAAAATGCTTTCTTACGGTTTTCAAAAACCTGCTTTGGCGCAAGTGCAGAGCGATAAAAGGGTTCACCTTCCGTGCCGGTTTGATTGATTAGGTTCCCTTCCAGAACAGTTGCATTATTCCCCAGGAGGGGCAGCGTTTTATCAGAGAGCGTCAACAAAAATTTTACGTCCAGCGCAATGGTGTCCTTCCTGGCCAGGTTGTAACGGGCAATTGTTTCGTCCCAATGAACACCCGAGGAAATCACCAGCACTATCATGACACACCAGCCATTTACCCTTAACAGGTAGTAGGCTGTTTTGCGTTGGTGAATCTTGTAAAATACCGTTATCAAACCAACCAACACCATCAATAGGAAAACCAATACGCCTATTCGTTTGTAGGCAAGACCATAATGAACGATATAATAATAATCTCTGAACAAAACAGAAATCACCAGGACACCGTTTTGTAACAGCCACGCATAAGCGCCGAAACGCAGCCACTTATTGCGTTTGTAAAAATTAAGGTTACCTCGAAAGAAGAAGAGCAGTAATACCATCGCCAGCAAAATAGAAAAGATAAGGAGGCCGGTGCCTTCATGTACATAATCGCTGAGATTAATATCATTGTTATACTTAAAACCAAACCATACATACACTACATCAACAACATTGATACATAACAACAATATATTCAATAAAAACAAGCTGGTAACGGCGGTTCGATTTTCGTTGCGTAACGCCAATACCCCGCTGGCAAACCTGCCCAGGAACAGCGAGAGCAAATCAAACCAACTGCTGCGCTGCCACTTCAGTAGTGAATGCTTTGTACGTGTTAAATCATCCTTCCGGGAAACATCCTTTTCAGAAAAATAGGCAACCCTGCTTTTTAACAGTAAGCCGGTGGTAACCAACAAACCGGTTATAAAAAAAACAAAACGCGATAAACTGAACCAGCTAAAAATAGTATTGAAAAAATGCTGCAGGGCAATACCCATATCGTTTAGCAATGTTTTAAACATGGCATTGGCATATTGGTACAGCAGGAAAAAAACGCACAACAGCAGCAGGGGAATCAAAAGCAGCCGGATAGATTTACCTATTCCTGCACCACCAGGGTGGTTTAACTTTAAGCCTGCAAGGGTTGAAAAAAAAGCGGGTATTGCCAACAGGTAATTCATTACCCCGGAGGCTGCCGCGTACCCTACCGAACGGTGCCGGTATTGTGAAAAGGTAATTACCAGCAACAACGTAACCATAAAAGCCAGTTTACTTAAGTTGGTATTGTGAAAAATTACCGTGGCAATAGTAAGGCAATGCGCCACCAGCAGCCATTTTACAATTGGGCCGTTAAAAGCTGCGGGGTAGAGGTAAAAAACGGAACTTACTATAAACACAGCAAAGAGCATTGCATTGACTGCTATCTTCTCCTCCCAAAACAGGGTATTAAATAATACCGCGCCGGCAGTTAACAGCAGCATTTTTATTAGTGGACTTTTCATGATGTTACTTATTAAAATGAATGATTTAATTGATATAAATGCCAGGAATGATTACCCGGCGCTTCGGTAAACTTGATGTTAAAGCGGTTGGTTGATTTTTTGACGAAGCAACTGAACGGGCTGATCCATCAGGGTAACCCACTGCCAATTTTCGAGGGAGGCGCACCGTTTGCCGCGTTGCCAGGCGCTCCAACACCTGGCCCAATATTCCGGCATCGTGAATACACCAAATAATACCGTAGCCATTACCGGAAACGACACATGGCCATTGCCCAACATAAAACACTGCAGGCAAACCTCACCAGCTTCGGTAGTATCATATTGCAGCAGGATATGCTTGACATCATGCCTGGCATAGTGCGGAAGCAATTCCAGCTTTTTACTATCGAGCATGTTAACCAGTTCCCTGCCCAGGCTACCAGCCGGCATTTGCTGCAGCATTTCCCTGGTGTAGGCAAATTTTTCTGTTGGACGTAGCAGGCTTATCAGGGGGAGCGCCAGGTGATGTGTTAAAAAAACCAATACGCTGGTGCGGATAGCTACAACATATTTATACATGGGAAAAAGCGTTTTTATGATTAAAAAAATAATTGATAATGGAATGGAGCAGCATAATCGAAACCAGGGTCGACAACACCGTTAAAACCGCCAGCATCAGTTGTTGCCCGACTATAAAATCATCAAAGCATAATAATAACATCGAAGACAATGCCGACACCACCAGGCCCGCTTTTAACAACGAGCGAAACAAACCTGGGCTGGCATAATTTCCCAATAGTACTATCCAAATAATGAAAAACCCGGGTACTGAGAAAACCAATGTTGCCAGGAAAATTAGCAGGCAATGCTCCCACCAGCTTTTCCAGTTGGCAACAAACACGTAGCACCAGGTGCCCCCCAGTAGCCCGTTTACCAGGGCGGTTAGCATCCAAAGCGTAAAGTTGACAAACACAATTTGTATAAGTTTCATAATAGAAAGTACTTTGTATTTCAAAGTGTAGATACAAAAAAAAATTATTTAGTAGACCGTATCATAGCCTCCAGGGCCGCAATATGCGCTTTAAAGGCCTTTTCACCGCTTTTGGTAATGGTATAGGTGGTGTTGGTTTTTCGCCCGATAAAGCCCTTTTGCACTTTGAGAATGGCGGCTTCTTCCAACGATTTAAGGTGACTGGCCAGGTTACCATCGGTAATACTGAGCAACTCTTTTAATTCGTTGAAACTAACTTCCGCATTTACCACCAGGGCACTCATGATGCCCAGCCGGATACGGTTGTCAAAAATTTTATTTAGGTCCTTTATGGGGTTCATGTTGTTTAATTGAGGGATCGCCTGTACCCTTGTTAGCCATTTTTACCACCTTGCTCATAGCGGTACCACATCATTATTCCATAGCCGATGTGCAACAGGCCAAATCCCATGGCCCAAAAATACAAACCATAACCAACGTACCATAAATTCATAATTCCCAGTGCCAGCTGGCCCAAACCGAGGTACCGGATTTCACCCAGTGTGTACTTACTTGCATTTACCAATGCCAGTCCATAAAAAATAAGGCAGGCGGGAGCCACAAAGTCGTATAGGCCATACTGCATCATTCTGATAATAAAAATCCCCCCTACCAGCATGGGTATGGTGGTATTCCAAAACAAGCGCAAAGTGGCACTGCCCCACATGGGAAGCTTATTTTTTTTACTTCGCAGGTAGGTAAAAAAGAAGGCTGAAATAAAAGCGCTGATAAAAGTAAAAGTGGCTATCCATAACAGGTCGCTGATCAATTGTATTCCACCTGCACCAATGAGATAGTCAATGCTCTTGTCGCCCTGTTCCTGAAAATTAATTTTTCGGTTGGCAAACCAGGCACCGCCCAATGCGCACACACCTGCGGCTATCCCGCTTAGGCCACTTAGGCTGATAAAGCGGCTGCTGCGTTCCATCATTTGTTTTATATGTTGCAGGTCATCCAGAGGTTGTTGTTGATCATTCATAAAAAGCACTTTGAATTACAAAGTAAATTTAAAAAACCGGTTTCAACAAGAAATGTTTTTGGGATGGTATTACCGGTCAATTTCATTGAGTGTATCTATAAGGAGTTTACAGGCGGTGCGTATCTCAGTTTCCGTAATCACCAGTGGCGGAGCAATGCGCAGTGCATCTGCCGCAAATAAAAACCAATCGGTAAATACGCCCCTGGTGATCAATAAATCGATCACCCGCTTGTTTACTTCAAAGCTTCCCAATGATACGGCAATCATCAAACCACAGCTTCTCACCGCCTTAATGCGGGGATGCACAAGTAGTGAAAGAAACAACTGCTCTTTTTCATTTACTCCCTTTATAAGCTCCTCTTCAAGCAACACTTTAAAAGCAGCAAGACCGGCAGCACAGCTTACCGGGTGGCCACCAAAAGTATTGATATGGCCCAACAGCGGGTGGTGGCTCAGGCTGTCCATTATCTTTTTATCTGCAATAAAAGCGCCCAACGGCATTCCGCCCCCCAGGGCCTTTCCCAATAAAAGAATATCGGGTACTACATTAAATTGCTGGAAGGCCCATAATGTACCATTTCGGCCAAAACCGCATTGAATTTCATCCAATACCAATAAAGCACCGGTTTCATCACAGCGTTTACGCAGCGCCGTTAGCCAATTGTCTCTTGGCACCAAAACCCCCGCCTCTGCCTGTATTGTTTCGGCCACTACACAAGCGGTGCGTTTTGTAATATGCTCCAGGTCGGGAAAGGAATTATAGGTTAACTGCATTACATCGGGTAACAGGGGGCGAAAAGCATTGCGCCAATATTCGTCGCCCATAATACTCAGGGCACCCTGGGTACTTCCGTGGTAACTGTTTTTAAACGATATGATGTTGGTTCGGCCGCTGTATCGTTTGGCCAGTTTCATGGCGCCCTCAGTGGCTTCGCTGCCACTGGCAGTATAAAAAACTGCATTGAGCGAGGGCGGCAGATGGTCGGTGAGCATTTTTGCATAAGCCACCTGCGGATTCTCCACCAATTCGCCGTACACCATGATATGGAGGTAATCGTCTACCTGCTTTTTTATAGCCGCTGTTACTTTTGAATGGCAATGGCCAATATTACAAACGCTGATCCCGGCTATTAAATCGATATAAGCGTTGCCGTTTACATCCCAAAGCGTGCTACCGCTGGCCTTTACAATTTCCAATGAAAGTGGCGCTTCGGAGGTTTGGCCAACATGCTGCAAAAACAGCTGGCGGTTCGACATTCCCCTTCGCTCTCCGACCAGTTCGGGCTGACTGCTTTTTTCATTGTTGTTCATAGGCCGTAAAGGTCGGAAAGATTCAATTACAAATTAGTATTGGCACTGTATATGGATTCCCAGGCTGCCGAAAATAGATTGCGCAGAAAATGCATACCCGCCTGTTTTGATTAATAAGTTAATTTAGCAACGGGTTTGTTGATAACCTAAGGCTATTGTAACGGGGCCGGTGAAGGTATTTGCCAACAAATTATTCGACCAGGCCATAAAAAACAACGAATTGCAGCATACAAAATATCAATAAGATGCCAGTAATACTTCCGGTAAAAGGCGTGTTGCCTCAAATGGGTGCCAATTGCTATATCGCCCCAAATGCTACCATTGTGGGTGATGTAATAATGGGGGATGACTGCAGTGTATGGTTTAACGCGGTGATAAGAGGCGACGTGAATAGTATTCGCCTGGGTAATAAGGTAAACGTACAGGACGGCGCCGTTATTCATTGTACTTATTTAAAAACCCAGGCGATTATAGGAAATAATGTTAGCATTGGCCACAATGCAATTGTTCACGGCTGCGTTATAGAGGACAATGTGCTGATAGGCATGGGTGCCATTGTAATGGATAATGTAAAAGTGGGGTCTAATTGTATTATAGCTGCCGGCGCCGTGGTACTGGAGAATACACAAATACCACCCGGTTGTATTTATGCAGGCGTACCCGCAAAAAAAGTAAAGGATATCCCGGAAGCGATGATCAGTGGCGAAATTGACAGGATTGCCAACAACTACCTGATGTACAGCGGTTGGTTTAAGGAAGATGATACCAAATAGCCAAAATATACATTACACAAAAAATAAATAAACCCTTTTGCATATAAGGATGCAGCAATTTGGCCCAGTGGTAGACATCATTACCGACCAGGAGGCTGAAAACTACCTCCCGGCATCTACCATTAAAACTGAGTATATGAAAAAAATACTACCTGGATTATGCATCATTATCTTGTTGGGCGGCTGTTTTATTTTTCAACGCAAGGATAAATATGGTTGTCCAACTGACGGCAGAAATGTAGGTGCAGAAAAAATTGCAGCCGGTGACCCCAAAGCCATTAAGGCCAGCAGTAAAGCAAAGTACAAAGGTGGGCGGCAACATTACTGATGCCAGTCATTCATTTTGTTAGTTTTCCTTTTAACCCTTTTGTTATCCGGTATTTACTTACTGCTTATCCCAGGTAAGCCCGATTTTCAAAAATTAGTTCCCGATTTACATAATAAAAATGTGAAATAAGAGTTATTTGTTTCATAAACTAACCGATCCTTTATTCCAATCCAATTCCTACCATGTGCTATCACCTTAAAACCAAAAACGGCAACACAGAAGCCGTTATCGACGACACCTGTGGCATCTCCAAATTTTATGCGATCGCCGAAACGCTTTCTTCAGAATTGCAGGTAAACTTTTTAAACCAGGTAGATGATGTGGATACACTAGACTGGGATTTCCGGTATAAAGATGAAGTACTCACGCTTCATTACCATGTATTCAACGGCGTATCCGTATTTCCACAACACAATAAAAGTATTTTAAGGGAAAATAACCTGGTATTAGACATTGCCCATTTTTTAGAGCGCAGGGCGTTTTAATAAGCTTTCTTCGTGATACTCTCCAGGATATTTAAATAGCTATAATAGCGCTCGGGATGAATGGTACCCGCGCTAACCGCATCTTTAATAGCACAGCGTGTTTCATTAATGTGCATGCAGTTGTTAAACTGGCAATCGTTCAGAAGTTTCCGCATTTCAGGGAAATAGTGCGAAAGTTCCTGTTTGGAAATATCTACCAGGCCTAACTCCCGTATCCCGGGCGTATCAATTACCCTTCCGCCAAAATCGAGGTTAAACATCTCAGCAAATGTAGTGGTGTGCAGGCCCTTACCGCTCCAACCACTCACATCCTGCGTACGCAACTTCAACTCGGGAAAAACGATGTTAATGAACGAAGATTTCCCCACGCCCGAGTGGCCACTCAATAAGGTGGTTTTATCTTTCAATAATAATTTCACTTCCTCTACCCCCTCATTTTTTTCAATGCTCATGCCCTGCACCTTATACCCGATGGCTTCATATATTTCCCTGATTTCGAGCAACTGTTCCTGCTCCTTTTGCTGATACAGGTCCGACTTATTAAATACAATGATAGAAGGGACATGGTAGGCTTCCGAGGTAATTAAAAAGCGGTCGATAAAACCCAGCGAGGTTTTAGGTTCCCTGAGCGTGGCAAATAACAACGACTGGTCTAAATTAGCCGCAATAATATGATGCTGGTTGCGGTTATGTGGCGAAGAACGGGTGATGTAATTTTTGCGTGGGGCAATGTCGGTGATGGTAAGTGTGTGCTCCAACTCATTTTCCATGTCGGCCAATACTACATCGCCTACAGCAATCGGGTTGGTAGAAGTAATGTTGTCAATTTTAAATTTTCCTTTTATACGGGCGTTGAAGACGTTGCCTTCCGCGTCCTGCACCACGTACCAGCTACCGGTACTTTTATACACTGTTGCCATCATATACTGCAAATTTCAATAATAATAACGACATACTTGTTTTTTAAACAGTTACGCCGGGAGGGATTGCTATGGAAATTTTTTGAAGACTGTAAAACGCAGCACCAGTTCGAGCAGCAGTAATACCAGTGCCATTATCACATAAGGGAAGAATTTTTCTGTATACCGGGTGATGGTAGTAATTTCTACTTTGGATTTTTCCAGTCCGTCAATTTCATTGTAAATGTTTTCGAGTCCACTGTTATCTTTGGCCCTGAAATATTTACCGCCCGTTTCACCGGCAATTTCTTTCAGCAGTTTTTCATCGATGGTTACTTTTTGTTGTTGGATAATTACCCCCAGGTCTGTTTTAATTGGAAAGGGTGCATATCCTTCGGTTCCTACGCCAATGGTGTACACGCGGATACCAAAAGCCTTGGCTATTTCCTTGGCATTGATTGGGCCGATTAACCCTCCATTGTTTTCGCCATCTGTTAACAGGATCACCACCTTGCTTTTCGATTTGCTGGTACGCAGTCGATCTACACTGGTAGACAGTCCATCGCCGATGGCGGTGCCATCTTCCAGCAAACCGTTACGGATGTTTTCTATCGCGGAGGTTAATACGGCTTTATCGGTGGTAAGCGGACATTGGGTAAAACTCTCACCCGAAAAAATAACAATCCCAATCCGGTCGGTTAACCTGTTGGCAACAAAGTTTACAGCTACGGCTTTAGCAGCTTCCATGCGGTTGGGTGTAAAATCCTGCGCAGTCATGGAGCCACTCACATCAATACACAAAATGATGTCAACGCCTTCCCCTTCTGCCCGCTGCTCTTCATTTTTAGTTTGCGGCCTGGCCATGGCAACAATGATCAGTGCCATTGCCAGCAGGCGGCAAACAAAAGGTGCATGCCGGAACAGGTTTTTCCAGGAACTGATTCCCTGGAAACTTTTTAAGGAGGATACTTTCAATCCCGCCTGGCTGCTATTTGACCTGGTGACATACCACCAAATGGTTAAAGGCAGCAAGAGCACCAGCCACAATACCCAGGGTGAAGCAAAACTGATGGTATTTAAATATTCGGAGAACAAATTATTTTATTTTTTTGGTGTTGTCATTTCCAATTGAATTACGTTGATCACTTCCCTCGCGGCCAGGAGACTGTTCTCACTCTCTATCACGCCCGGCTGGTATTTTGCAAATTTTACTGCATCGCTACAACGCAGGCAGGAAGCGGCTTTCGCCAACATACCCGTGTTTAACGACTGATCGCGCAACAATATTAAAATATCGCCGGTTGTTTTGTTCATAAAATTGGCCGCCTGGCTACGCGTCAGGAAACGTTTTAAAATTTCCGCCAGTTTATGGTGCACCACCACTGCGTCGGCGGGAACAGCTAATTGGTAGGCCTTCAACGCTTCCAGTTCTTTCAGTGCTTCATCATAGGGGGATAACCTGGAGCGTTGTGTATCCGTAACGGGCATTTTTTTCTTCCGCCGCAAATACCAGGTTACCAGCGCAGTCAATGCCGCCAGCAACAATCCTCCACCTACCCAATACCATACATTGCTGATGCGCTCCGCCTCCCGGATAGGCTTTATATCTTTTAATACGTTGGTTGTATCGGAGGTAGAAAAGGAAACGGTGATGGGGACGGTATCCGTAAAGTAGGTACTGGCAGTGGGTGCCGGGCCCCGGGTTTGCACCTTTATCACCAGGGAAGGGAAAGACCATTTGCCCGAATCAAAGCTGGTGATGGTAAAGGTTTGTGCCAGCCCGGAAAGTTGTTTATTAGTATACAAGGAATCGAGTTTACCGGTGTTTACCACTTCAAAATGTGCCATCGAATCAGGAAGTACAGGCCAGCTAAT
>JBBQOJ010000030.1:0-11086 GCA_038330815.1 Chitinophagales bacterium
CGTACAACCGCTGGGTATCTGTATTGGCCTGGGTAAACCGCTCAAAGATTTTTGTTTGTTTATCCATTGGCACGCCAATGCCAGTGTCTTTAATGGAAAAGGCAATGTACTCCTTGCTTTTATCAGCACCCTTCACTACAGTGCAGGAAATATCAATATGGCCGTCATCTGTAAACTTCACCGCGTTGCCCAATAAATTAAACATTACCTGCGTAAGCCTTAACTGGTCGCCCATAACCATTCCAGGCATTTTTTCGTCAAAGAAAGTGCTAACGGCAATACCCTTGGCTTTTGCCTTTGGCTCAAGAATCTTCACTACATCCCTGATAATCTTTTGCAGGTCGATCGGTAATATTTCAAGATCGAGATTGCTGGATTCAATTTTTGAAAGATCCAGGATATTGTTAATCAGGGCCAGTAAATTGGCGGAGGCCGTTTTTACAATGTCTACATATTCTGCCTGCTCGTTATTTAAGGTGGTATCTGCCAGTAAATCGGTAAACCCAATCACCGCATTGAGGGGCGTTCTTATTTCATGGCTCATATTGGAGATAAACTGATCCTTCACCTTCAGTGATCTTTCCACCATTTCATTGGCAGCCATCAGGTCGGTTTCTACCTGGTGCCGCCCGGTGATGTCCATGCCAAAACCAAGTATATATTTTTTCCCGTTTTTTTCATTAAAGCATTTAAATATGATACTGAACCAGGAGAGGGTATCGGAAACGGGATTGTTAAGGCTACCTTCCAACCTGATCATTTCTCCATCCTCCATTTCAAAAATACTGTCTACATCTCCCAGAAAAATATCCTCTGTACCTGTAGAAAGGCTAGTGGCGTAGGGCTGCTCTTTTTCGTTGTAGGGATAATAATTGGCGAAGGTGTGATTGGCCAATACCACCTGGCCCTGGTCGTTTAGCATGAAGATTACATTGGGACTATTGTCAATAATCTGCCGGATAAATTGCTGTTGTTTTTCAATTTCATTTTGTGCCTTTACCGATTCGGTAATATCGATGGCGCTGGCAATTACATAAGGGCTATCGCCATTGTTGGCATACACTTTATTTTGGTAAAGCCATACACGTTTCTTCCCGGTTTTGGTAAAAATCTGCAGGGTGCCACTGGCTGTTGTGTGGTGATTGATGGTAGTAATATATGCATCATATTCCGACTGGAAATCGGGTGAAACAATCAGGCGCAGGTTCATACCCAATACTTCCTCCCGGGTAAATCCACTCATTTTTTCGGCGGATGCGTTGATGTCCAGGATGACGCCATTCATATCATGAAGGCAGATGATTGTTTGGGTATTGTTAAGCACCGCAGCCTTTTCTTCCTCGCTCTTCTTTAAGGCAAGTGCTGCTAATTTTGATGCTGTAATATCCTGCACCGAACCAAAAGCGCCTATATACTCACCGGCTTCATTCTTTTTCGTTTGGTTATTCGACTTCATATAATGAACCTGTCCATTGATGAGGTAACGATACTCTACTTCGGTTTTCTCAAACGTGTAGCGTGCCTGCAGCATTTTTTCCTTTACCTGCTCCACATCCCCGGGATGAATGCTGGCATACACCGCCTCAATATCCACCGTACCCTCCAAGGGAAGCTGGTACAAGGTTTTTAGCTCTTTCGATAACCAAAGGTTACCCTCCTTATCAATTTCCCAGGAGCCAAGTTTGGCGATGTGCATGGCCTGCTGCAATTTATTTTTGCTGGAGAGTAACTGGGTTTCCAATTCCTTTCGCTCGGTAATATCCTGCTGGATGGCGAGAAACTGAAAGGGCTTGCCTTGAGCGTTTAACAGGGGTACAATGGTGGTATCTGCCCAATAGGTTTTGCCATTCTTGTTACGATTTACCAGTTCTCCTTTCCAGGGTTTACACTTGTTTAATTGATCCCAGATGGGTTTAACAATCCGCTTGTCACGCATACTGATACTGATGGACCTATAATCGCAGCCTAACAATTCTTCTTCTTCTAGTTCGTTCAGTTCACAAAACTTGTTATTTACATGAATAATTTTTCCCTCGATATTAAATATGATCACGATGGCAGACTGGTCGAGGGCAAACTTATAATCTGCTACCTCCTTGTAAAGTGCTTCAATGGCAATTTCCTTTTCTTTGCGGCTGGTGATGTTATTTTGAATAGCGATGAAGTTCACAATTTCGCCCGTATCATCGCAAATTGGTTTAATGCTAACGGATAGCCAACAGGTGGTGCCGTTTTTATGATAACTTAATAATTCTTCCATTACCGACTCGCCCATGATGGCCCGCTCAGAAATTTTCTTTGCCACCCCGTAATCAGTCAATGGGCCTTGTAATATAAGCCCCTGTTCCTTACCCACTACCTCTTCCAGTATATAACCGGTGGTGTTGGTAAAGCCTTCATTGATCCATTGTACCCGGCCATGCTTATCTGAAATTATGATACCCTCATTGACCTGTGCCATTACTTTAGCCAATAGCTTTAACTGTTGGTCGGCCGCAGAATTCAGGCTTTGTTCCTGTGATAAAGTTTGGTTGATTTGGTATATAAGGGATTCCATTTGACTGCGTTTGTACCCAATCAATGAAAAAAGCAAGGCAAAGAAGAAAGGAGAAAAAGCAAAAAGGACAAAATTAGGACTATAGTCAGCGATATTATACCAGGGCCCGTTAAAGCCGTGATTGTAAATCCGAATGACAGCCACTACCAGTAATATCAATCCGAATAGCATTCCGGCGCCGATGTATTTTAATAAAGTAAGGTAGTAACCTTTTTTCATGGTAGTAGGATAATAGAACGCCAGATGGTGGCTTTTTATTTTTTGTGCTGCTTACACCACCCTAATTTATTTAATTAGTTAAGTGATACCATTTTTCGCTGTGCTTTCTCCCAGGTGGCTTTCTGGTTACCCGATAGGTATTTTTGCAAACCTGCCAACACCGCATAATTCATTACACAGAAATAGTAGGGTATAAAAAAAGCCTTAAACCGAAGTTTCTTGTTTTCGAGTATAAGGCCGACCAGCGCCGCGCTGTAAAACATTAGCTGTGCAAGCATTAACAATTGATAATAGCCATTGCCCGCCTTGCCGATTTGCAGGTTCAATAGAAACATGGCAATCAGCAGGAAAGGCGTCACCGTCCACCTAAGCACGCGATGTGAAATGTATTGGAAATACAGGGTGGGCGTTTTAAGGGCGCTGAGTTGACCAAACAACCTGTTAATGGATTGCCAGCCACCCGCACAGATACGTACTTTTCGTTTTAACTCTTCCGCTACATTGGCGGAGGCCGTTTCTACCGCATATGCTTCCGGCTCATACACGATCCTGTAACCGGCGGCTGCCATTTGCATCGATTGCATAAAATCGTCCAGTATGGTATCTTCTGGTAAATCCTGGTATAAGGAGGTTCTGAATGCCACCAGTTCACCGGCTGCGCCTACTGCTGAGTACAATGCGGAATCGAGCTTTTTCAGCAGGGATTCATATTTCCAGTAAATACCTTCGCCGGCGGCGCTGGCGCTGTCGGATTTATCGGTGATGATCCTTTTTTCGCCTGACACACAACCTGTTTTATCATCCGCGAAATGCTTCACTATATTTCTTACCGCTGCGGTATTGAGCATCGTATTGGCATCCGAAAATATTACAAAAGGAGTATTAACAAATTTCATCGCCCTGTTTTCCGCAGCCGTTTTACCGGCACGCCGCTCTTCATGCAACACCTGTATCCCAGGCCAGGTTTTAAGCAATTGTACGCTGTTATCAGTGGAACCGTCTGTTATAAAGACAATAGTTAGCTTTTCAGTAGGATATTCCAGTAGCTGGCAGTTAGCGATCTTTTCCGCTATTATAACTGCTTCATTAAAGCAGGGAATTACCAGGGTAACAGCGGGTTCAAAAGGCTCAGGGGAATTGGTGGCCCGACCCTGGATGAATCGTTTGATCTTTACCAAGGTGAACAGGATCATACCATACCCTACAAAAGCATAAAATACGATGGTGAAAGCGGCCCAAAAAATAAATTCTATCCAACTCATAAAATATGCTTGTAAGACGGGTAATACGGGCAACAAAATAGTAGCCTATTGTACAGCATAACGATCTTCCCGCCAATAAATTGCCTGCCTGTACCGGATAGTTTTGTTATTAATTTCGAATTAACAGCACCTTATTTGCAATTTAATTTTAAATATGGTGTTAACTATACGGGTATCGCTCAAAATCTTCTTTTTGGCTTATAGCAAACCAATGGTTCCAAAAAAACAGGCGAGGAATATTACCGGCAACACCCCGTTTTGTACCTGATATGAACGAAATTTTTTACCTATACAGATACCCTGATTTATGATTAACTTAAGCCTGCCCGCATGGGTATCGCAGCTATTGCAAAAGCCACTTCAAATAAAGGAGTATCCTGGTAAAGAAGCAGCGCTGCTAAAACAAAAACTATCCCGCTTTAATGTACGAAATCCGTTGGTAAGTGTTGTAATACCGGCCTGGAACGAAGAAGAGGGAATATTACCTACCCTGCTTTCCCTGGCCAATTCCACTACCGATTATGAAACGGAACTGATTGTGGTGGACAATAATTCAACAGACGGAACTGCCGGGTTGTTGAAACAACTGGGGGTAAAAACAGTGTTGGAAACCAAACAGGGAGTGGGCCATGCCCGAACAGCAGGACTACAACATGCCCGGGGAAAATACCTATTAACCGGCGACAGTGATACGCTTTACCCGGTAGGCTGGATCAGTGCTATGACAAGTGCCATGCTGGAGGACGAAAAAGTATATTGTGTGCATGGCAGCTATTCATTTTTACCAGGTACCAATACCCCCAGGTGGCAATATGGCTGCTACGAACTGATGAGCGGTATCATTATTAGAAAAAAAGAAAAGACTGCTCCCTTTTTGAATGTGCTGGGTTTTAACTGTGGCTTTGTAAGGCAAAAAGGTATTGATGTAAATGGATATGATATAACTACCCAACGCATTGGCAGGGGTGCCGCTGGGGTGGCCGAAGGGAATGCAACTGAAGATGGTATGATGGCGCTTCGCCTGCAGCAGGCGGGGGGGAAAATATTGGCAGTGAACCATATTGATGCAAGGGTGTGGACCAGCGACCGGCGCATTCAACTGGATGGTGGGCTTGCTAAAGCATTAAACCTGCGTATTAAAAAACATCTTCTTAAAAAATAACCTGCTATTCATGTCTGTTGTGCACACGATCAAATCTAATCCTTCATTAAAAAAACTGGTACACTGGTGCCTGGTACCTAAACACCAGGCGAGGCCACGCACCTGGGTAAAATGGATGGTGAACCCTTTTTACCACAAGAGGGGAAAAGGCTCGGTCATTTGCCGGCGTACACGGGTAGATGTATTGCCCTTTCAACCATTTACCCTGGGCGATTATAGCACTGTGGAAGATTTCTCCACCATCAACAACGGTGTAGGGCCGGTACATATCGGCAACAATTCAAGAATTGGAATGGGTAATGTAGTGATTGGTCCGGTTACGATTGGTAACAATGTGATACTTGCCCAAAACATTGTAATGAGCGGGTTGAACCACAACTATACCAACATCGATATCCCCATCTACCTGCAGGGTGAAACAGTTGCCGCCATTACTATAGAAGATGATTGCTGGATTGGTGCAAATGCGGTAATTACAGCCGGTGTAACCATTGGCAAACACAGTGTGATAGCAGGTGGTGCAGTGGTTACCAAAAATATTCCGCCATATAGTGTAGTAGTTGGTAACCCGGCCAGAATAATTAAACAATATAATGCGGATAAACGTTGCTGGGAGAAGGTGGGAGGTTGATTTGTATACCGTAGGGGCAAGGCATGCCTTATCCCTGCGGTATGCAAATAATAAAACCATCGGGCAAATGCGTTTTCAAAATCCGCGATGCGTAACCGTTAATACGATACAAAATTACATTGCCCGCAATCCTGCAAACTGGAAAGACGACAAATTCAATAAACAGGATTAATCCTGCACAGTCCCCATTATTCTTTCGTAAACCCCCATTAATGATTTAATACTATTGGCCCAGGTAAACTGGCCGGCCCGAATTTTGCCTGATTCAATTATTTTATTTCGCACCTGAAAATTGGTAAGTAATACCACTGACTGTGCTACGAGTTCTTCCGCTATAAACGGGTTAACATACAGCGCCGCGTCGCCCGCAATTTCGGGCATTACGCTAATGTTGGAAGTAATTACGGGTGTACCCCCGGCCATCGCTTCTACAATGGGTAAACCAAAGCCTTCACTCAAGGAGGGAAACCAAAGCATGGCAGCACCCTGGTACAATACAGGCAGCTCCGCATAATCGATATAACCTACGCGGTGTATGCGGTGAGCACATCCGGTGGCACCACAGGATGCTATTTTTTTTTCCAGTTGTTCGGTTGACAATCCCTTTATCACCAGCTTGTGTGTGAATTCAGGATATTGCTTACAGAAAAGGGTAAACGCTTTTAAAACACCCGCAGTATTTTTCCTAGGTTCGGTATTCGCCAAAAAGAAAATATATGGAAAACCATCGATGCCATATTTTTTTCCAACAGCCTGTATTCGTTCCGGAGCAATGGCTTTAAAGAATCTTTCATCCGCCCCGTTGTACACCACAGTTATTTTGTCGGGGGATACCTTTAACCTTTTAATGATCACCTGGCGCTGAAATTCAGATACGGTAATGATATGCTTCGCTCTCCTGGCAACGATGGGTACTACCAGGCTTCTGTACACATTACCAAACCGCTGGTACAAACTACCCCCATCTTTTTTAAGCAGGTAATTTTCTTCCAGGAAGATGAGGTCGTGTATGGTAACCAGCAATGGCGTGTTCCCCCATACCGGCGCTGTATTACCTGTACAATGAAGCAGGCTGTTTTTTTGTGAGCCGGTAAAGCGGGGCAGTATCCATTGCTCCCACAAAGGATAAAATGCACTCCGCAATGTTTTTAGGTGCAATGTTTCACTATTGGTGAGGCAATGGTCCTCATCTTCTTTTACCAACACGGTGATATCATAACCCGTATCCGTATTTTTTAACCGCTGTAATAATTCAAGCGCTACCACCTCCATTCCATGCTTCTGCTTCCTGAATAAGCGTTGTGCCTCTATATATAATATTTTCCTATCCATCATTTATTTTATCACACGAATTAATAAAGTGCTACTATCAATCCGCCCAATCAGTTTGAGTCATTTGATATTTCACCATTAATACTTTTCCGGCCTTTTAAAACGGGCGTTTGCTTTGGTTTTCAGGCCATTTTTAAATCCCCACACAAGGCAAAGGATAACCGGTATTGCAATGATATGCCAGGGCATGATTATATATTTTTAATTTCCGCTTCACCGTGCGGTGTATGAATAAATTGTTTGCGGGCCATGCCAATATGTGTCATGGCTTTTAGCATGGAGAATAAGGCGCCTGGTATTTGCAAAAAGGCCAACAGCAATTGTTTATTATACCACCTGCCAGGAATGCCCATTAACAATGCTATTGCCAACGCAATGAATAACGCGATACTGAACAACAAAAACCCGGGTGAAAACATTAACACCCACAATAGCCACAAAAACAGAACGGCCACCAGCATCACCCTTGGGAACAAATAGGTTTGAAAAACTTTATTAAAAAAAGCTATATTTCCTTTTAATAATTGTACCCATCCTTCTATAAAATACTTTTCAAAAAACTCTACCTGTGTTGCCAGCCACCTGCTTCTTTGCTTGCTGAATACGTCTGATTTTGCCACCTTTTCATCGTACACAAATGCACCATCGAGAAAGGCCACTTTTTTCCGCTGCCGCACAATTCTAAATTCCAGTTCCTTATCCTCACCGGAGGTATCACCTATGTCCTGCAACAGTGATACAAACAATTCCCAATCGAAAGCCATGCCACTGCCAATCAGTGCCGACGGCAAGCCAACGGCAACATGACCCCGACGAAAGATATGATTATTGATTTCCTCGGTACAGGCATCCAGGAAGGCAAAAGATGTTTGGAAATTTTTGGCAGTACGATGCCCCTGCACCACTTGATACCCCTGTTCAAAGGCATTGTTTACCGCATGTAAAAACCCATGCGCCATGTGGTTATCCGCATCCAGTATCAACACAATATCAACCGGATCGTGGGCAGTAGCTTCAATTGCTTTTTGCAATGCCTTACCCTTGGTGCTTTTTTCAAAACTTACTTCCACCACTTTTATGGGCAACCCCCGCAACGCGGCCAGGGTTGTTTCACTGAATGAATCAGCAATGACCACTACTTCAAAAAAACCGGCCGGATAATTTTGGCTGATAGCGCTTTTCGCCGTTGCAATGATCACGGAATCTTCTTTATACCCGGGTATAAAAATACGTATACGCCTAAGGGTGTGAGCCTGTGGAAAAGGAAGCGTTTTTCTTGTTTTCCCGGCAAGGGAAAAAAATAATAAATAGGCCACCTGTATAGTAAGGTAGGAAAGTATGCAATATTGAATAAGTAAGCCTGTTTGCTGTAACATGATGTTTTAAATTAGCTATCTGTTTGTATAGAATTGACTAAATCAGCCGAATGGGTTGCCGGTTCTTTGTAGGGATCATTCCGCATATTCCATACAAGGGCCTTCCATATTGATTTGCTATGCCCCCATTCTTTTTTTAAGGCATGCTTTATTATATGAACCGGTGCAGCAATTAAAATAAAAAAAGTAGCTGCTACCAATAACCTGCTTCCCTTATAATTTCGCCGAACATACAGCAAGCGGTTCCGGTATAAATAGAAAGTTTTGAATGGGGAATTTTTTCCGGTAGATACGGATTCTTTGTGAAAAATTTCAGCAGCCCCTACATAATGAATTTCGTAGCCTATTTTTTTAAATCTTGCCGCCCAGTCCAACTCTTCGTAGTATAAAAAAAACAATTCACTCATCAGACCCACCTGTTTTAGTAAATAGGCGGGAATCATCATTGCTGCGCCGTTGGGCAGGTCTGTTTTCCGGGTATCATTATATTGTCCGTCGTCTTTCTGCAGGTAACCGATATCGCGACTCCGGCTGGTCAACGGATGCAAACCCACCCCACCTGCATACTGGATCGTATCGGGCATGGAGTGGTATTTGATTTTAGGACAGGCTATTCCACACTGCGGATGTTGCTGTAAATGGTCAACAAGCTGGGTAACCAGGCCGGGCGTTACTTCGGTATCATTGTTTAATAAAAAAACATATTCACCTTTTGCAAAGTGTAGCCCAATATTATTACCACCCGCAAACCCCACATTAACCGGGGAAGTGACATGTGTAATAAATGGAAATTCTTTCTTTAAATAGAGGGAAGAATATTGCGGCGATGCATTGTCCACCACGATCACTTCCAGGTTTGGATAATTGAGCAGCGACAGCGAACGGAGCATTGCACCGGTAACTTCCGGTGTATTATAATTGATGGTGACGATAGAAACGAGGGGGGCCTTCATGCTTCAATGGATTTAGGTACAGGTGTATCCCACCGGGTGCTCATCCATATTAACGCCCAACTGATATATACTATTGCTGAAGAAGGTAAGGCATTCATTACTTCATTGCCATAGCTACATAGCAGGATGCCGCCGGCTCCTGCACAAAGTGCACACAACTGGTTTCGTAAAATGGGATCACGGGTATTCCATATAATACCCGCCGATTTGCCCAGGATGTACAACATAATACCGAACCACAATATAAATCCGGTAATACCGTACATGGCCCATATTTTTACATACAAACTATCGGGTGGTATTTCGGCGGTGGCAATATGCAGGTTGTATTTGGTACCCCATTGCCCGATTGTACCTACACCAGTACCAAATGGTTTGGTACTCAGCATATCTTTCAAAACCCGTTGGTTGTACAATCTTACCTGTAAGGAAGGGTCATTGGGATCTAATGCAGACCGCAACCGGTTGATCTGGTCACTTCCACTGCCAATAGAGGTAAACTTAAGCATCCCCAGAAATGCAAGGCCGGCAATGCCACCCAATAGTAGTATTTTAACCTGCTTGCTCAGCACCAAAAAAATAAAACCGCCGCCCACAATGCCTGCCAAAGCACCACGGGTACCGGAAATGAGCATTCCGTAAAAAATAAACACTCCTGCTACGCCATACCATATTTTTTTAGATAATGCATGGGGACCAATGGCCAGTATAAAACACATGATGGCCAATTGGGCCTGCGATGCGCCAAATTGCCCTGCTTCAGAATAATAGGAAAACACCCTTAACTTGCCGAAAAGGATATGCGTTTTATGAGCGCCTGCAGCAAGCCACCTGCTTTCGGCTGCATCTACACCAATATACAATTGCTTCATTCCATACAAAGCACCCATTAATGAAAGAAAGATGATGATGTTTAAAAAGAGCTGGATATCTGATTTTTTATTAAAAACCAACATGGTTAATGGAACGGTTAAAAGCCAGTATAAAGTTGCGGAACGCATTTCCTGCAGCCAGCCAACCATATTCGGCCGCTCCGGGTTGCCAATTTGCAATACGGTTAAAATAAACCAAACCACCGCAAGCCATACCAGGTCGGTGTGCAGGTGCCTGAACCTGTATTTGCCCGAACGGTAAAATATCACCCCTATCCAGGACAGGATCAGCAAGGCATCCACGCCAAGGCCAAACTGAGGGCCTTCAATGTGTTTGCCAAGCGTGGGCATTAAAAAACAATAAAAAATAAAGGTGATTAACCCGATGCGGGGAAACAAAAAAACTAGGATTAGAAAGCCGGTAGCAAAAGGTAGAATAATTAAAAAGGCCGCAATGGCGATGCCCTTACCGGCAATTAACCAACCAAAAAAAGCTGCCAGCAATATACCGGGCAATAACCATAGATTTTTGGTGAATGGGTTACCGGAGTCATAAAATATATTTTTTTCCATGAAGGGCCACTCGGTTGATTGGAGGCGGTTGAATAGTTACTGTACCTGAATTAAACATTACTACAGCTATCGTTCGCTTGCTAAAAAGCAATACGGTTGATTCGTTTCAATTTACTGTTGTTTAACCCCAGGGCCGGTTAATTTATTTA
>JBBQOJ010000031.1:0-10993 GCA_038330815.1 Chitinophagales bacterium
GGTAGTAACGCTTACCAAAACCACCGATATTTTAAAGTATTTGGGAAGTATAAAATTACCGGGACAGGTGTTGGTGGGGTTTGCACTTGAAACCAATAACGAGGAACAGTATGCCAAAAAGAAACTGACGGAAAAAAATGCGGATATGATTGTGTTGAATTCGCTGAATGACATTGGAGCGGGTTTTGGCTTCGATACTAATAAAATCACCATTTTCGAAAAATCAGGTAAAACGCATTATTTCGACACCAAACCTAAAGGGGAAGTGGCAAAGGATATTGTGCATACCATTATTCAACTTAAGCATGAAGTATAACCGCTTTATCATTGTATTTTTTTTATGGGGTTTTACAGGCGCATTGCCTGCACAGGAGCTCAATGCCCGTGTTACGGTAAACAGTAGCCAGGTAGGGCCCGGCGTAAACAAAAATGTATTTAAAACCTTGCAAACCGCCTTAATTACCTTTCTTAATAACCGCAAATGGAGCCGGGAAGTGGTGGGTGCAAATGAAAAAATTGACTGTAGTTTCTTTCTTAACCTGCGGCCAACCAACGAGGTAAATGTTTATGAGGCATCGCTTACCATCCAAGCAGCCAGGCCGGTGTTTAATACCGCCTATCTTTCGCCCATCATTAATTTCCAGGATGAGGACATCACTTTTAAATACATTGAATTTCAGCAATTGGAATTTAATGAGAACCGGGTAGGCGGAACCGACGCCCTTTTATCAAATCTTACCGCCCTGTTTGCCTATTATGCCAACATCATCATTGCCTTCGACCATGATTCTTTTTCGCCAAGAGGGGGAGATGCCTATTTTTTAAAGGCACAAAACATTGTGAACAACGCACCCGAAGCAAGGGGCGTTGACGGATGGAAGGCGTTTGATGGAAGGCGAAACCGCTACTGGCTGGTGGAAAATATGATGAATAGCCGTTATGCCATCATGCATGACATTTATTATACCTATTACCGGTTGGGACTGGATAAAATGTATTCGGAAGAAACCGCTGCCAGGGGGGAAATGCTCAACGTACTTAACCTGCTGAGTAATTTTAATGCGGAGAACCAGAATACCATGATCAACCAGTTTTTCTTTCAAGGCAAGGCCAATGAACTGATTAATATTTTTTCCAAATCGCCCCCGCAGGATAAAATCCGGGCCTCCGAATTACTACAAAAGCTGGACATCACCAACGCCACCAGGTATAAAGCCGAATTAAAATGACCAGGTTATTGACGATACTAACGGTGGTGATTACCTGCTTTATGGGGTGCTCCTCCAACCGGAAGGATAATTCCAAAGGGGTAATACTGGAAAAGGAAAAGATGCAGGCCGTGATGTGGGACATGATTGGCGCGGATGTATTCACCGACCAGTTTATAAAAAGGGACTCAGGGAAAAACGCGGAGATGGAAAATATACAACTACAAAAAAAAATATTTGCCCTCCATAAAATTACCAAAGCGGACTACTACAAAAGTTATGCGTATTATATCCGGAATACCAGCCTGATGCGGGAGCTACTGGACAGTATGACCACCCAGGCAGAAAGAGAGCGGACAAAAAAGCTGGAGCGGCATGCCGGTGCTCAACCTAAATAAGCGCATTTTTTTCGTTTATCCATGTGATGGCCCGTGGACTGATTAATTACGGTTTTCTTTTTGTAAAAAGTCAAGGTATAATCTTTTTACATCCCGCACTAATCGTTGCCGTGAGTAACGGTCAATTACATTCCTGTAACCGAGTTGCCCCATGTGCGCCCTAAGTTGGGGGTTGTTTACCAGTTGTGTTACATACCCGGCAAATGCAGCAACGTCATTCACGCCCGTCAAAAAGCCATTTTCTCCATGTGTAATTACATCCTCAACGCCACCTACATTGGTGCTTACCACTGGTTTGGAAGCGGCCTGCGCCTCTATTAGTGAAACCGGGGTGCCTTCGTTGTAGGAGGTGAGTACCACAATATCAAGACCCGCCAAAACCTGGTCGATGGCTGTTTCCCAGGAGGTAACCACCATATCTGCGCCTATTGCAGGCTGCTCCAGGTAATAAGAATAGCTGAGCCCAAGTTCGGCCGCTTTTTTTTCAATGACCGGTAAAGATTCCCCATCCCCGATAATAGCAAACCGAACGCTTACCCCGGTATTTTTTCTAACGGCAGCAGCTACTTCAACAAACATGGCGTGGTTTTTTATGGGCACAATCCTTCCGATGATACCGATGATAATATCGTCTTCGGCAAACCCATATTTTTCACGAAAGATGGTGCGCTTCTTATCCTGCTCCAGCCCATATTTCTCCAGGTTGAAGCCAAGTGGGATGGTAAATATTTTTTCAGCAGGTGCAATTTTGTAGGTATCTACCAGTTCCCTTTTCTGAAGTTCGCTAATGGCAATGATGACGTGGGTTTTTTTGGCAAGGAATCGCTCAAAAGAAACGATCATGGAAGAAATAGTTTTATTGAAGTAGGAATGAAATACATGACCATGAAAAGTATGCACAATCATTTTTACATTACAACTGCTTGCTGCCAAACGGCCTATTGCACCGGATTTAGATGCGTGGGTATGAACGATATCGGGCTTATAGGCTTTAATGATTTTTTTTATCTGGAAGTAGGCACGGATATCGTTGATGGGTAAAATGCTCCTGCGCATTTGGGTGATCTCGATGGGCGACAACCCCGATTGCTGGGCAATATAACCGGCATCCTGTTCCAGTGGGTCTTTTTTTCCCACCAATAATTTGGTTTCAAACTCAGGGTTCAAATAGCTGGATAATAAAGTAACATTCAAGGAAGGCCCTCCAACGATCAGCCTGTTATGAATCCTAAGAATTTTGTACATATAGAACAGTAAATATAACTAATGTAACACATATTTATTGATACCTGTTTTTGGGAAGCTTATTTTGCAGGCAGCGTATAACACTCAACAGCAGTTATAGAAATTCCTTTTTTTGAACACAGGTAAAACGCAAATATAAGTAGGGTAAAGGATACGGGAAACCAATTTCCTTGTAAAAAACCAAGTGTATAAGCAAACTGCCAACCATAAATCATGTAATTTGCCCTGCAGTAAACCGATCATCAAAACAATACCATTACAATGAAAAAAGTAGTAAGTAATGCCGCTGAGGCCATTGCCGATATCGGTAACGGCGCCGTATTGATGTTGGGAGGGTTTGGCTTATGTGGCATTCCGGAAAACTGCATTCGTGCCCTGGTGGAGAAGGGAAGCCAGCAGTTAACCTGCATTTCAAATAATGCCGGGGTGGATGATTTTGGCATCGGGTTGATGTTACAACAAAAGCAGGTAAAAAAAATGATCGCTTCCTATGTTGGTGAAAATGCGGAGTTTGAGCGGCAACTTCTAAGCGGGGAACTTGAAGTGGAATTGATACCACAGGGCACATTAGCCACCCGGTGCATGGCTGCCGGGTATGGAATGCCCGCCATTTTTACTCCCGCCGGGGTAGGGACTGAGGTAGCTGAAGGAAAAGAACACCGGGTATTTAATGGAAAGGAATACCTGGTGGAACTGGCATTTGACGCCGACTTTGCCCTCGTAAAAGCCTGGCGCGGCGATACAGATGGCAACCTGGTATACCGTCAAACTGCGCGCAACTTTAATCCCCTGATGGCCATGGCCGGTAAGATTACCATTGCAGAAGTGGAAGAACTGGTGCCTGCAGGCCAGTTGGACCCTGATCATATTCATACACCCGGTATTTACGTGCACCGGATTTTTGAGGGCACCGCGTATGAAAAAAGAATCGAGCAACGGACAGTAAGGGCAGCAAACAATTAATCCATTGCTTGTCCGAAGCAAATAATTACACGCGGTAAAACATCCATATGCTTAGTAAAAATCAACTCGCACAACGGCTTGCCAGGGAATTAAAGGAGGGCTATTACGTTAATCTTGGTATTGGAATTCCTACCCTTGTGGCCAATTACATTCCGGCAGGAATGAACGTTGTGTTGCAAAGCGAAAATGGCTTACTGGGGATGGGGCCGTTCCCGGTAGCCGGCGAGGAAGACCCCGACCTGATCAATGCCGGTAAACAAACCATCACCACTGTGCCTGGTTCCGTTTTTTTTGACAGTGCCATGAGTTTTGGTATGATCAGGTCCGGCAAGGTTGACCTCACCATACTGGGTGCTATGGAGGTAAGTGAAAAGGGCGATATCGCCAACTGGAAGATTCCGGGCAAAATGGTGAAAGGAATGGGTGGGGCAATGGACCTGGTGGCAAGCGCCAGGAATATCATTGTGGCGATGATGCATACCAATCCCAGGGGCGAATCAAAGCTACTAACCGCTTGTGCACTTCCCTTAACCGGCGTTGCCTGTGTAAAAAAAGTGGTGACCGAACTGGCAGTGATGGATATACGAGATGGTGCGTTTCACCTTTTAGAACGGGCACCCGGTGTTACTGTGGAAGAAATTATAGAAAAAACTGCCGGGAAACTGGTGGTGGAAGGTGACATACCAGAAATGGTAGTATAAAAAAATCCCCCAGGTATTGCCTTTCCAGGAATACAAGGGAGATTTGTTATTGGCTAACAATCGAACGTTATCTAGATACGGGGCGCAGCAGCTAAAATTGCTTCGCTTACACCGCCGGCATATTTCTCAAAATTGGCAACAAACATCCTGGCCAGGTCGTTCGCCCTAACATCATATACATCTTTTTGCACCCAGGTGTTTCTCGGGTTAAGTAACTCTGAAGGTACCCCTGGGCAGGTGGCCGGGATGGCAAATCCAAATACCGGGTGTTCTTCATAGGTGGTATCGGCAAGGGTGCCCTCCAGCGCTGCGGTAATCATGGCCCTGGTATAGGAAAGTTTCATTCGCCTGCCAATGCCATAAGGCCCACCACTCCAGCCGGTATTGATGAGCCATACAGCTACCTTTTCCGCAGTCATTTTTTTGCCCAGCATTGCTGCGTATTGCCCCGGATGCAACGGCATAAAGGGTGCACCGAAACAGGCGCTAAAAGTAGCTTTCGGTTCGGTAATACCCGCTTCGGTACCCGCTACTTTTGCCGTATAACCACTTATAAACTGGTACATGGCCTGGCCCGGGGTAAGTTGGCTGATAGGAGGTAGGATGCCATACGCATCGCAGGTTAAAAAAAAGATATGTTGCGGTGTTTTGCCAATGGAAGGGGTTACCGAGTTGCTGATAAAATGTAGGGGATAGCTTACCCTCGTGTTCTCCGTGATACTGCTGCCGGAAAAATCCACCTTGTTGGTTCCCTCAAAAAACGTTACATTTTCAAGCAACGCGCCAGGTTTGATGGCCTGGAATATTTCGGGTTCTTTTTCGGCTGTGAGGTCGATCGTTTTTGCATAACAGCCCCCTTCGAAATTAAACACCGTTTTACCTGTCCAGCCGTGCTCATCATCCCCAATCAGGTGACGTTTTGGATCAGCACTCAGGGTGGTTTTTCCGGTGCCGCTTAATCCAAAGAAAATAGCCGTATCGCCGGCTACCCCCATGTTGGCAGAACAATGCATACTCAATACCCCGCTCTGGTGGGGTAGCAGGTAATTTAGTACCGAAAAAATCCCCTTTTTCATTTCCCCGGTATAGCCAGTACCACCAATAAGGATGGTTTTTTTAGAAAAGCTAACGATGGAAAAATTCGGCTGGCGGGTGCCATCTACAAGGGGGTCTGCTTTAAAACCTGGCACCTGTATCATATGCCACTCAGGTGAAAAGTCTTCCAACTCGTCTTCCGCGGGGCGTAAAAACATATTGTAAACAAAGAGGTTGCTCCAGGGGTTTTCATTTACCACGCGGATGTTCATGCGGTACCTTGTATCGGCACCCGCATAACAATCCCTTACCCAAATTTCCTTATCGCCCAGATAGGCCATCATTTTTGAATAAAGCTGGTCGAAACTGTCGGGAGATATGGCGATATTAAAATCGTTCCAGTTAACGGTGTTTTCTGTGAGATTATCTTTTACAATGAAACGATCTTTGGGACTTCTCCCGGTAAATTCGCCGGTTTGAATTACCAGCGCGCCGGTATCGTTATGTACCCCCTGGCCCAGTTGAAGGGTTTGATCCACCAGTTCTTTGGGTGATAGCTGGTAATAAATATCCGCCGCCATCTGTAAACCTACACTTATGAGTGATGATTTAGGGATGACGGGTACCATTGGTATTGACATATAAGGCAATCGTTTTATTGAGTAATCGTAAGAAAAGACAAAGTTAGGTTTTAGATTTTTTATAATTTTTTTACAAATGCAGGCCTGATTATAACTTATTTTATCATTTTGATTAAAAATTTATAAAATCGCAATCGTTCCCGGTATTTTTAAACAAGATTGAACATTGGCCGGATTTGCTTGAAGGACTTATATATTTTCTCTTTTTTTTGTGTAGGGAGTAGGCATCGGCCCAAACTTTTTAAAATGGTACAAAAATCAGGTCGCTGGAAAGGAAGAAGGTGTAATTAAAAATATAGGATTAGGCGGGTCGTTCGCAAACATTTGCTGGTAGGGGCCTCCAATAAAAAGTGCTGGAAAATTTTAATGTGATCCGTTAAGAATTCAAGGCTGTTTGAGCCAGGCAGAAGCATTAAAAATTGAACTACGGGCGGCGAGTTCCCCGTCTTCTTGACGCCTGTCCGCTTGATGCAATCAGGCAGTCGGGCAGGCTTGATTTTATCCGCCGCGGCGGATTGATTTTTTTTATTGTTTTTTTATCAAGGAAAAAAGAAATGAGCCACCACCTTTGCTCAGTTTAGCTTTGCGAATGGTATACCTAATCCTGTAAATATATTGCCAGGTGAAAGTGCCAAACAGGAATTGGTAACCGGCAGGCTTTTTAACTAACCTATAATAGGTATATTGCAATCCTAAAAATTGATGGCATGAAATACCTCCCGCTAAATCCTGAATTGTTTAAACAAAACCGGCAACGCTTTGTCAGTAAAATGGAAGGCAATTCCATCGCTATATTCAATAGTAATGATGAGTTACCTGCTAATGCTGACCAGTTACACCCATTTAAGCAAAATTCCGACCTGTTTTGGTTAACCGGAATTGAGCAGGAGGACACCATGTTGATATTATACCCGTCGAACCCCGATCCAATATATAGGGAAGTACTGGTGTTGGTGCGCCCCAATGAGCTCAAAGAAAAGTGGGATGGCCATCGCCTTCGGAGGCAGGAAGCCACTTCGATATCAGGTATCACTGCCATTATTTGGCTGGATACACTGGACGGTGTATTGCAGCCCTGGATACACTGGGCAGACACCATCTACCTAAATAGCAATGAAAACGACCGCAAGGCAAACCAGGTAGAAGTAAGGGACTACCGTTATGCCGCAATGATGAGGGCAAGGTACCCCCTGCATCAATACCAGCGCAGCGCAAAAATCCTGAAAGAACTCCGGGCCGTAAAAACGCCACTTGAAGTTGAAGTATTGCAGAAAGCCATTGATATTACAGGGCATTGTTTTGGTGGCTTGTTGCAACTGATCAAGCCAGGCATTATGGAATTCGAAATTGAGGCGGCCATTTACCATTCGTTTTTGAGCCAGCGTGCTACCGGTCCTGCTTATAGTTCCATCATTGCCAGTGGCGATCGGGCACGCACCCTGCACTATGTTGAAAATAACCAGGAATGCAGGGACGGTGAACTTTTATTGATGGATTTTGGCGCAGCCTATGGTAATTATTGTGCCGACCTAACCCGAACCGTTCCCGTTAACGGCAAATTTACGCCCCGGCAAAAAACAGTGTACAATGCCTGTTTGCACCTGCATCATTACGCAGCCTCCCTCTTAAAGCCAGGGATCAGCATCTTCGATTATACAGAAAAAGTGGGGGATGAAGCCTCCGTTATTTTCCAGAAAATCGGCTTGCTCAAAAAGGCGGATATAAAAAATGAGGATCCCGACAACCGTGCTTATAGAAAATACCTGTACCATGGCATCTCGCATCACCTGGGTATTGATGTACATGATTTGGGTACAAGAACGGCACCTATCCAGGCGGGTATGGTGTTTACCATCGAGCCGGGCATTTACATTGAGGAGGAGCAAATGGGCATCCGCATTGAAAACAATTTTTGGGTTACCCGCAATGGTAATAAAGACCTGATGAAACACCTGCCCATTACTGCAGAAGAAATTGAAAGGCTGATGAAGCGCAAGGCCTAAA
The DNA here is from genome assembly GCA_038330815.1 of Chitinophagales bacterium. GTDB lineage: Bacteria > Bacteroidota > Bacteroidia > Chitinophagales > Chitinophagaceae > Ferruginibacter. Next base: position 8,196 of record JBBQOJ010000031.1, read on the forward strand.
ATATCGATTTCCCCCTTGATAAAAAGAGTAATCATTTTAACATTATACCGCACACGCGCAACAGTGGAACAAGTAAATGCTATTATTAGTGATCCGGGAGGAGCACCCTCCAGTACTACTATTTATTCAAACTACTTACCTTAGCAACTGACTGGCAATTCAATATAAAGCAATGGTTCAACCTGTCCTTGCAGCCACAAATATCAAACAGGATACCAAATTAGTATGAAACAAATACCTAACATTTTTACCCTGCTCAATCTTTTTTTTGGTTGTATCGCGATTGTATTGTCTCTCCAAACCAACAGCATCATTATATATACCAATGATGACTTTACCAGCAGTTTTAATATTCCCGAAAAACTTGCCGTAGCCTCCCTGTTTATTTTTGCTGCCGCTGTAGTAGATTTTTTAGATGGTTTTGTGGCCCGGATTTTTAGAGCGGGGTCAGAAATGGGAAAGCAATTAGACTCGCTGGCCGATGTAGTTAGCTTTGGGGTGGCCCCGGGAGTAATCATTTACCAGTTGCTAAGGGTTAGCTTTCTACGCGAAGAAAATGGAATTGATACACCAGCCGCCTGGTTATTTCCCGCATTCATCCTTAGTTGTGCGGCTGCCTACCGCCTGGCAAAATTTAACCTGGACACTACACAGCAACATGGCTTTAAGGGAGTGCCTACCCCGGCGGTTGGATTGCTTATCGCGTCCTTTCCCCTAATGTTGCATTATGGTGGTGGTATTATTAATATCAATCAATGGCTGATCAACAAATGGTTTTTGTATATCCTCATCCTTGTCCTAAGTTGGCTGATGGTGAGCAACCTTCCTTTAATGGCCATCAAATTCAAAGATTATACGCTAAAAAATAACCAGCCAAAATTATTATTGTTATTGATAGCCGTCATTGCCATCCCGCTTTTACATTGGCTGGCAATTCCGGTGGTGTTCATTGCCTACATTATTTTATCTTTGCTGCTCAAAAATAAACCAACCATATGACCTTCACTGCCCAGGTAAAAGTAATGCCATTAAAAGAACTATTGGATCCACAGGGTAAAGCTGTTTTAGGCGGCTTTAAAAATTTGGGATTGTCAGGAATTTCCGATGTAAGGATTGGCAAAAATATCAGCCTGCAAATTGAGGCGGAAACCGAAGCAGCAGCCCAACAAATCGCCGAAGAAGCAGCCAAAAAATTATTGGCCAACGGGGTAATGGAAAGTTTTGAAGTCACCATTCACTAATAGCAGGCGCATTGGTCGCGGAAGTAACCCCATATTTAAACCGGCTTCACTACCTGGTATTTCATTACGTAGTACAATATGTTATTCATCGTTCCCACCCCCATCGGCAACCTCGCGGACATCACCTTTCGCGCCATCGAGGTATTGAAATCGGTTGATTTAATACTGGCGGAAGATACCAGGACCTCCTCCGTATTATTACAGCATTACCAGGTGCAAAAGCCCATCACCCCTTATCACCAGCACAACGAGCATAAAATAATTCAACACCTGGCGGATCAGTTACAGGGAGGTAAAACCATGGCCTTATTAACAGATGCCGGTACACCGGGCATTAGTGACCCGGCTTTTTTATTGGTGCGGGAATGTGTAAAGCATAATATAAAAGTGGAATGCTTACCCGGCGCCACTGCCTTTGTACCCGCACTGGTGAACAGTGGCCTGCCCATGAACAGCTTTTGTTTTGAAGGCTTCCTGCCCTTAAAAAAAGGCAGGCAAACTTTTTTAAAGCGGATGGCGGAAGAAGCCAGGACCATGGTGTTTTATGAAAGCCCGATGCGGCTGGTAAAAACCCTCAACGATTTTATCACTTATTTTGGCGACCAACGGCAATGCTGTGTTAGCCGCGAACTCACCAAAAAATTCGAAGAAAATAAACGCGGCAGCCTGCAGGAAGTGCATGATCATTTTAATGCAAAGCCGGTGAAAGGGGAAATAGTGATCGTAGTGGGAGGTAAGAACGATTAATAATGACCCAGCTACCGGTCGTTTTCTTTGCTACCGCATGTCGTGATCGCACATTCGCTCCAACTTTCCAGGTATACTGGTTTTTTTTCGCACCGTATTTTCTACACCCAGCCGCATGTTAATTATATTTTAACAAAGAAACTATTTTAAATTTATCTCAACTGCCTGGTAGCTGTTTTAAGTTTATCTCTGCACGTCATTTCCTTCTAATTCAATCCCCGCAATGATTGTAGGGGTCTGCCTGATTATTTATAAGTAGTATTATTCCTTTTAAATGTTGTTTTTAATTATTCAATAGAAATGTTATTTTGAAATACACGCTTTGGGGTATTGACATAGTCGAATTGATTTAATACTTTTATTTTTTCAATTTTATAGCGCGGTGTTCAATATAAATTTTCTTATCTCACGCTCCTTAGGAAAAAACTTTAGCTAATCACCAGGTGATTAAAATTTAATTCAGGTAGAATTTTTATCCCGGATAAAAAGCAGCAGATAGTATTGTTGTAATCTAAGTAGTACCATTGAAAAAACATTTGCGGACTTCTTGACTATCACAACTCATATCCCTGAACTTCTGCAAAACTGGTATAGCCAGCCGGCAGATGAAATTGGCCCGAATTAAATATCCTTCCTTCAGCAAAGCTTTAACGTTCTTCATAATGAAGGGAATAAGTTGTTGTGTGGTATGGAATGAATTATGGTAAGAGCAGGGGGAAGGCTTTTTTGAAGAATATAAAAATAGGAATTCCATTTATGAAATCACTCATCTATGACACATTGCTCCTGGTGTCTGAAGAGATCAACACT
>JBBQOJ010000032.1:0-10904 GCA_038330815.1 Chitinophagales bacterium
TTATTCGCAGCCAAACCCACGGCCGCCGCGAAATGGAGTACATGATGTTTATTGGCAGCAGCGACGAATCGGCCAAAGAAATCAGGATTTTTGATTTATCTGATTTTTTTATTACCCGGTACAAAACCATTGCAGCAAAGTTTTTCGGGGCTACCCGCAACCTCGAGTTAAAGCGATCTTTTATAGGCACCGTACTTACTATTCCCGGTTCACTGGGGTATTATATTGCCTTTGTATTTATTATAAAAGGGGTATTGGCCGGCACCCTTACCATTGGCGGACTCACCTTTATGATTGGTACCATCCGCCAGTTAGGTATGATATCGCAGAACGTGATGAAGCGTGTGAGCATGGTGGCAAAGGGCGCCCTGCACTTGCGCGACTTCTTCGATTTCTTTAAAATTATGCCCAGGTTTACCCTCAGCGCCAACCCCCGTCCATTTCCCAATCCTATTCGCGAAGGCTTCACCTTTGAGAACGTTGGTTTCAAATACCTTAATTCAAAAAAATGGGCCAACAGGCACTTAAATTTCACGCTGCATGCCGGTGAAAAACTTGCCCTTGTGGGTGAAAACGGCGCAGGAAAAACTACCCTTGTAAAGTTGCTGGTCCGTTTGTATGAGCCCACTGAAGGCAGGATATTGTTGGATGGGCATGATTTACGGGAATACCACCTTGGGGAATTAAGAGCACAGATCGGTATCATTTTCCAGGATTACCTGCGTTACCAAATGACCACTTCCGAGAACATTGCCATGGGAAATATCCGCCAGAAAGATAATAAGGACCTGATTATTAATTCGGCTAAACAAAGCCTCGCCAGCCTGATCATCGACCGGTTTCCGGATAAATACGAACAGATGCTGGGCCGCCGGTTTAATAAGGGCGTAGAATTATCCGGTGGGGAATGGCAGAAAATCGCGCTGGCCAGGGCATACATGCGGGATGCCCAGTTGGTGATTTTAGACGAACCAACGGCCGCCTTGGATGCACGGGCAGAGTTTGAGGTATTTCAACGTTTTGCAGAACTTACCAAAGACAAGGCTGCGATGTTAATTTCGCACCGCTTTTCAACGGTGCGTATGGCTAACCGGATACTCGTATTGGAAAAAGGCCAACTCGTTGAAATAGGGAGCCACGAAGAATTACTGGAACAGGGGGGGCGTTATGCCGAGCTTTTTCAACTGCAGGCAGCTGGCTACCGGTAAGGGGTAGTTGCTATTTAAGTTGGTTTAGGTTAGCTTATGAACGTAAGCATATTTCACCAAGCCTACCACGCTGTTTGTTTTTGTTTTCCGGAAGATGTTTTTTCGATGCGTTTCCACCGTGCGTTCACTCAGGAACAAGGTGTCGGCAATGAGCTTATTATTATATTCCTTTTCAATAAGTTTGATAATTTCCAATTCGCGGCTGGTTAGGTGCGCTGCGATATTTTGCTGTTTCACCACAGCAGCCCTGTTGATCTCGCCCAATACCTCCTCGCTAAAATAGATACCGCCGGCCGCAATTTTTTCAAGCGCCGCGATCAATTCCTTCTTGCCAATGTTTTTTAGTACGTAACCCGAGATGTTGGCATCATGGATCATGTCATTTACCAGTTCTCCCTGGCCACTCATAGACAATACCAGTATTTTTATCGCGGGATATTTGCTAGCCACCGCTTTTGCCAGTTGTGCACCATTCATCTCCGGCATCATTACGTCTGTTAATAAAATGTTTACGGGTACGGTTTCCAGCAGTTGTAGCATACGAAATGGGTCGGTACATTCCGCCACTACTTCAAACTGGTCCGAACCTTCCAGCAATGATTTCAATCCTTCAATCACTAACTGGTGATCGTCCACTAAGGCCAAAGTGATTTTAGGTGGGTTCATTGTAAGTGTATTAGCCGGAATTATTTTATTGATAACTATATGATAAAAAAATATGAATTGCCTGTTGTTGTCAAAAACTATTTAAAGTTGGGTTCGTTATTTGTCAGTGGCACATGGATGGCTACCAGGGTGCCCCTCCCGGGGTTGGAATCAATATCTACGGTACCCTTCAAATAGCTAATTCGCGACCGGATATTTTTAAGCCCCATTCCCTCGCTCACTAAAGGTTTGGATGTGTCGAATCCCCTGCCATTGTCCTCAATGGTGGCGGCTATTCCATCAGGATCTTTAAACAGGGAAATGTCGAGTGTATTTGCGCCTGAGTGCTTGATTACATTATTTACACACTCCTGTATCACCCGGTAACATACGGTTTCAATATTGCTGTCAAGGCGTTCGTTAAGCCCTTCCGTATGCAGGTTGATGCGGATAATACGGCTATCAATTTTATCAATAAATTCTTTGATGGCACTGGCTAAGCCGGTTTTCAATAAGGCATTGGGCATCATCTGGTGACTGATGCTCCTGATTTCGCGGCAGCTTTCATCTACCAGCGACATTATTTTTTCATAGGCTAGTTTCTGGCGGGTATCCGTGAACGGGAGTTCATTTTCAACACTGGAGAGGTTCATCTTTACCACGCTCATCATTTGACCAACACCGTCGTGCAGGTCGGCCGCTATGCGTTTGCGTTCATTTTCCTCCGCGTCCAAAATGGCCCGTGTAGCCAGGTCCTGCTGCAGGATAATGGCTGTTTGCAGCTTTTTTTCCTGTCGCAGTTGGTAGCGTTTATACCAGGAATATCCCAGCAACAATACCAGGGCCAGCAATATGCCAATACTGGTGATCCAGTAATTTTTCCGGTTGATAGCAAATTGCTGTTGTTGTATCAGCTTTTCTTTTTCCAGTGTTTTATACCGCATGTCCAGTTGCGCAAAGCGTTGACCCAGTTCATCCGTATACAACGAATCCCTGGTGGTGGCATAGCGTTTATACATGCCCAACGCCTGGTCGTAGGCCCCCGTGGTTTCCAACAGGTGGGCGTAGGTGAGGTATAATTTATTAAGCTCCGGTTTGCAGTTCACGGCCTTCAGCGCCATATCAATGGCCGGTTGCAGGTACGCTTCCGCAGCTTTGTAGTTGCCGAACTGAAGTTGGGCTTCCGCCAGGTTGTTCAGGCAACTCACCATGCCCTTGCTATCATTTAAACGGTCTCTTAAACGGTAAGATTCCTCCACCACAGGAATGGCTTTGGCGGGCTGGCCCATTTGCAAATAAAGATGACCCATATTATTAAGGGCATTAGACAAGTATTCCTTATCCCCGATGGACCTGGATATAGCAATCGCTTTATTATAGAAACTGGCCGCTTTATCGTGTTGTTGAAGGTTAAGGTAGTTATTGGCAATGTTTACATACGAACCTGCAAGTCCGTAGCTGTCATCGATGGTTTCTTTGATTGCAATAGAGCGTTCCTGGAATTCAATTGCTTTTTCGTAAAAGCCCATGTTTTGATGAATAATGCCAATATTGTTGAGGGAGTAGGAAATGCCTACCTGGTCGGCACTTTTTTCAAAGAGTTTCAATGCCTTAAGTTGTTGTTCAAGGGCAGCGTCAAAATAGCCCTGCTTCTGGTAAATGATGCCAATTTTGTTGTACAGTTTGGCAATGCCACCCTGGTCGTTTAGTTGTTGCCGGATGGTAATGGCATTTTGATACAGGCGAATGGCAGTATCATATTGTTCCTTGTCGAAATAGATAATCCCAAGGTCGTTGTAAGCCTGGGCAATGCCCTTGTTATAATTAACCTTCCTGCCCAGCGCAATGGCCTTATTGCCATAGCTGATCGCTTTTTCCTGGTCAACAAGGCGATATTGCCAGGTTAACTCATTAAACGTTTGCACTAACAGGGAGTCAGGACGGGCCGAAGTGAGTTTTTCCAAACTGTCAATTACCCTTTTATTCTTTTGTGAAAAGAGGGTAGGGGTAACTGTTAGTAACAGCAATAAAAAGGACAGCCTTGGGTATTTCATCTCTGTGGCAGAAGTTTAAGGAAAAGATAAATCATTTATATTACAAGGGCAAAAAATATAAAAAGATCATCAGGTGTCTTTATTGTACAGCGAAGGGTGGCGATATATGTCAGTTGTAAGGGCCGCAGCCGGGTGCGACAGGAAGTGTTGTCCTTCAGTCGCTGACTTTTCCCTTGTCTGGCACAGGGCCCTTCACCAGGCAAGGGACTTCATCCTATGCAAATCCCACCAGGAGCAGGACTCCGTCCCATGCCCACTTGTTACTAATCCCGCCCCGTTAGGCTATCCGATTGTATATTCTCCTGTAAAAGTTTTATTTTAAAATAGCCATCAGCGCCGTTATCAAATTACTGCCTTTTTTCCTCCGCCTGGCGGCAGTTTACTGTTTTGAAAAGTAGTAATGAAGCAGACACAGGACGGAGTCCTGCGCCTAAGAAAGTGCTCATTCGTAGGGCTATTGTAATTCGAACATTAAAATCTAAGTCTCGACCACGCGCAAAACTGCGTCCTGTGCACATCCCACCAGGCGCAGGACTCCGTCCTGTGTCTGCCTGTTACTAATCCTGCCTCATTAGGCTATCCGATGGTATATTCTCCTTTAAAAGTTTTATTATAAAATAGCCATCAGCGCCGTTATCAAATTACTGCCTTTGTTCCTCCGCCTGGCGGCAGTTTACTGTTTTGAAAAGTAGTAATGAAGCAGACACAGGACGGAGTTCTGCGCCTAAGAAAGTGCTCAGTCGAAGGGCTATTGTAATTCGAACATTAAAAGCCCAACACCTCTTTCATGCTGAAAATACCTTTTTTGTTGTGGATGAATTCTGCCGCCAGTACAGCACCGGTGGCAAAGCCTTCGCGGTTATGGGCGGTGTGAATGATTTCAATATCATCTACCGCAGAATGGTATTTTATTTTATGTGTGCCGGGGGCGGGGTCAATCCTTTCGCTAATGATAGAAAGGCTTTCCGGCGTTACGCTGGCATGGTTTACCCATTCTTTTTTTCTCCCAAGGTTTTCAAGTATTTGTTCTGCCAGGGTGATGGACGTTCCGCTGGGGGCATCTTTTTTTTGTGTATGGTGGATTTCCTCGAGGGTGACATCATAGTCAGCCTGCGGATCCATCAGGCGGGCCAGCAGTTGATTCAACTCAAAAAAAAGGTTTACACCAACGCTATAATTGCTGGCGTACACCATGGCGCCCTGCATCGCAGTACATTTTTCTTTCACCGCTTCCCATTCGGCCAGCCATCCCGTGCTGCCACTCACTACAGGTATCCCGGCCTGCAGACAGGCCGTGATATTTTTTACCGCACTGTGCGGACTGGTAAATTCAATGGCTACATCGCAGCGCTGCAGGTTAACAGGGGTAAATTGGTCCATCGTATCGATGTCGATGGTGAGCCCGATGGTATGCCCGCGTTTTAACGCAATGGCTTCAATGGCTTTGCCCATTTTACCATACCCGATTAGGGCAATCGACAAAGACCTGGCAGTTAGTGCGGTGCTGGTAGCTGAATTCATGCATCAAGGTTTGAAAGTTGAAAAAGGCAAATATAATTATTTACCCTGTTGGTATTTTTTGGAATGGATATCCAGTACCAGGCTGATGCCGGTGGTATTGGCCATAGGGCTATAGCCCTGCTTGAGCTGCAGGCTGAGGTTATCATTTACATCAAAGGCTTTCAAGTGACCGTCTACCGTAGCATCCATCACCTGCAGCCCCCAGAAAGCAATAAAAAACAATACAGAGTAATCAACATTTTGCCGGAAGGTATTACGGTAACTGCGTATCGCCCCGGCCGAAAGGTTGGAGAATTTAGGGTCAATCAGTGCATTATTACCTGGAATGGTGTCGGATATATAATTGTAGGCCAGGCGCAGTAACTGGTAGTTTTTAATATTGTAAACAAACACGCCGGCAGTAACACCGAGGCCGCCATATACCAAGGGGAGTTTCCAATATTTTTTATTGTAGATCTGCCCCCAGCCAGGTAACATGGCCGATCGCCGGGTAGCTACCCTTGGGTTGTGTAGTTTGGCAGTGCTTACATTGCTGGTATCATACGCACCACTTTTTACTACCACGATGGTATCCTTTTTGGCCTGGGCGGCCATCCGTTCACCACAAAAAAATACGCCTATTAACAAACCTATTGATATAATATACTGCATTAGCTAACGTTGATATTCAATTTGTCGAGCAAGCCATTCAGTTCCTCCAATGAATAGTATTCAAAAGTGACTGCGCCATATCCCTTTTTGTTATGCACCAGTTTCACCTTCGTATTAAACTGCGTAGCTAAATTATCTTCAATCTTTTTAAAGGCGGGAGGCAACTGGGTTTTTACCGTATTTTTAACAACCTCCGATCCGGTGTACATCTTCCGCACCAGGTCTTCCGTTTGACGTACCGATAATTCTTTACTCCTTATCTCCGAAAAAATAAACAACTGTTTATCCACCATATCCACACTAATCAGTGCCCGGGCATGCCCCATCGAAATTACACCGGTACGCACTGCTACCTGGATATCAGGGGGTAGTTTTAGTAGCCTGATGTAGTTGGTTATGGTACTACGTTCTTTGCCCATTCGTTCGGCAACCTGTTCCTGTGTATAATCCAGCTCATCCATCAACCGTTTATAGCTAAGGGCGATTTCAATGGCATTTAAATTTTCTCTTTGTAAGTTTTCCAGCAAGGCCAGTTCCAGCAATTCCGCATCGTTCGATTGGCGAACATATACCGGCACATCCTTTAATCCGGCAATTTTTGCCGCCCGAAAACGACGCTCTCCTGCTACCAGCCGATATTTGCCCGAAGGCATCTTACTTACCGTTAGTGGCTGTATAATATCATGCAATTTGAGCGATGCAGCCAGTTCACTCAGCGCAGCTTCATCAAAATCTTTACGGGGCTGTTTGGGATTCACCTCAATCAGGTCGAGCGACACCCGGTTGGTAGCTGTTGTTTTTTCCACCACATCCGTTTTTAAATTTCCGGCGGTATTTTTCAGGTCGGCATCCATGTTTTGCAGTAAACTGCGAATGCCTTTACCGAGGGCATCTTTTTTATTGGGAGGAGTCATAATTATCGTTGTTATTAGTTGTATCTGTAATAGCCACCAGGAAAATTCTACAATGGAGCAGGCATTTTACGGATCGCAAAAATATGTTTTTAATAAGTTGAATTTATTATACCATCATTCTTTCACCAACAAAGTAAAGCGGGCTGGCACCATCGGCGCCCTGCCAACGCAAGCACAAATGTTTTACAGCATGGGCGTTATAAATGATTTATTGATCCAGGCAAAAGGAGGCTGTTAATTATCCTGGCCTGGGCGGCATCGGTACAGCAGGCAGGGAAGAGGGTTGCCTAAACGTTCCATTTATTGTAATATCCTGTCTTCCTGCCTTATCTTGGTCAGGTTATTTTTTTGCAAAATTTCCTTTGCCAGGTTAAGGTAGTTAATAGCACCTTTGCTCTCGGCATCATACAAAATAACGGGTTTACCAAAACTGGGCGCTTCACTAAGGCGGGTATTACGGTGAATGATGCTGCTAAATACCATTTCTTCAAAATGCCTTCTTACTTCTGCCACCACCTGGTTGCACAGTCGCAAACGACCGTCATACATCGTCATCAATATGCCTTCTATCTGTAGCTCCGGGTTAAGCCGGTTTTGAACTATTTTAATGGTATTTAGTAATTTACCCAATCCTTCCAGGGCAAAAAATTCTGTTTGTACCGGCACTGCCACGCTATCAGCTGCTACCAGGGCATTCACGGTAATTAATCCAAGAGAAGGGGAACAGTCGATCACGATGAAATCATAATCATCCCTTATGGGGTCGAGTATTTTCTTTAACACCCCTTCACGGTTGGGGTAGTTGATCATTTCTATTTCCGCACCCACCAGGTCGATATGCGATGGCACCAGGTCGAGGTTAGGAATATCAGTTTTCAACAAAACATCTCTTGCACTTGCTTCATTCACCATGCAGTCGTACAAGCTCTGGGTAATATTATGCAGGTCGAATCCCACGCCGGTTGTACTATTCGCCTGCGGGTCTGCATCCACCAACAGTGTTTTGTATTCCAGCACAGCCAGGCTGGCTGCCAGGTTAATTGCCGTAGTTGTTTTGCCTACACCACCTTTCTGATTTGCGATACCTATTATTCTTGCCATACTGATTCCCGCAGGGGAGAAATATTGATTGTTATAAACTGCGTTTAGCTGCCTGTTTGATTGTAAATGTAAAGGAGGACAGGTAAAACATAGAATGCGCAAAGGTACTGTTTTGGTTTACAACTATAAACCACAAAATAGGGAATTTAAAGTAATGCCGCATGGTGGCAGTGTGGAACTGGTATTGGTGCCTGTTTAAAATTGTTCCCCTGGGTATGACAGCTTGTCAAATTTCCGCAATAGGCATACATTTGGCAACAAAGCCGCTGCTTTATTGTTGCTAACAGTAACCAAAGCATAAAATAGTAACATGTACTTAATAATATCGGGCACCAACAGGGTAGGCAGTACCACCTTAAAAGTGGCAAAAGAATACCAGCGGATACTAAAAGAAAAATCAATCGATGCCGCCTTGTTGTCACTGGTGGGTGTAAACCTGCTCACCCGCGATACGGAATTTGAGCGCATTGAAAACGAGCTGATCATACCTGCCCATCATTATATTTTTATTTCACCAGAATACAACGGCAGCTTCCCGGGGGCCTTAAAATTATTATTTGATACCGGTAAAACGCATGCCCTGTGGTGGCATAAAAAGGCTATGCTCACCGGGGTATCCACTGGCCGCGCCGGTAATTTAAGGGGGATGGATCACCTGGCTGGGGTTCTCAACCACGTAAAAGTTACCGTGCTACCCAACCAGTTGCCCATTTCATCGGTTGATAAACTGATGGATGCGGAAGGCCGTTTTACCGATCCCGGCACCCTCAAAGCCATTAACCAGCAACTCGACGAATTTATAAAATGGACAGGTGGCGGTAAATAAATAGTTACTCATCGTTTTCAATAAAATATATTTAAGCTGCAAACGACTACCAAAAGGTAGCTACAACCATCATAAAAAAAATACGCATGCGATCACCCCTTGGCGCTTTTATATTTATAGTAATGATGCTGGTAATGGATACCTATGTTTTCCAGGCCATCAAAACCGTCAGCCAGTCGGCGTCTCCCAAAACCCGGATGGTGATTTATAGTGTGTATTGGGGCATCACCGTACTGGCCATGGCGGGGTTTTTGCTATTTGTCTTTTCTGACCAGCAGTTATTACCGCGGAAAGTACGCACCTATTTATTCGCTATTGTAATCGGGTTGTTCCTGGCAAAAATGACTGCCCTGTTTTTCATTATCCTGGATGACCTGCGCAGGCTGATACAATGGACGGCAGGTAAATTATTTTTCCGCAATACAGAAGGCGCTGTGATCAACGAAGAAGGTATTTCCCGCTCGGTTTTTTTAAGTTGGTTCGGACTTGCCATTGGCGGTGGCCTTTTTGGTAGCTTGCTGTATGGTTTTAGCAACAAGTATAAGTACGATGTAAAAAGGGTGCAACTGGCGTTTGATAATTTGCCCAATGCCTTTAAAGGGATGCGCATCCTCCATATCAGCGATATACATAGCGGCAGTTTTACCAACAAAAAGGCAGTCGAGCACGGCATACAGGAGATACTGAAAGAAAAGGCCGATATCATCCTCTTTACCGGCGACCTGGTAAATGATAAGGCAACTGAAATGGACCAGTACCTGGATGTGTTTAACCAGCTGAAAGCCCCCATGGGCGTATATTCCACGTTGGGTAACCACGACTATGGCGATTATGTTCAATGGCCGGTGAATGGTGTCAGCAAAACGCAGAACCTCGAAAACCTGAAGCAGGTGCACGCCGCCATGGGTTGGCGCCTTCTAATGAATGAGCATGTGGTACTGGAAAAAGCGGGGCAGCAAATTGCCTTGCTGGGCATTGAAAATTGGAGTGCAAAGGCCAATTTTCCCAAGCATGGGCGCATGGACCTGGCGCATCCCGGTACGGAAAAATATCCATTTAAAATTTTAATGAGTCATGATCCCAGCCATTGGGACGCCGAGATAAAAACCAACTATCCCGATGTTGACCTGATGCTAAGTGGACACACGCACGGCATGCAGTTTGGCATTGAACTGCCCGGTTTTAAATGGAGCCCTGTGCAGTATGTTTATAAACAATGGGCCGGCCTTTACGAAAACCTGCAACAAAAACTCTATGTCAACCGCGGCTTTGGCTTTATCGGGTACCCCGGCCGTGTAGGCATTTTACCGGAAATTACCGTAATTGAGTTGGTGTAAAAAGGAACATCCTTACCATAAACATTTCCAACGCCAATCGTCAATGTATTTTGAACCCGGCAGCAGAACTACCGGCAACGTTATTGGCATCCTAGTTTGCAGGATGCCATCCGGCACGGCACTCGTGTACAGCAGTATTACATAGCATCCATTGCTCCGAAGTAATAAAAATTTTTACTTTCAACCCCCAACCATCAACCTTCAACCCCCAACCCCCAACCTTCAACCTTCAACCTTCAATCATTCGTGTCACCCTGTTTCGGAATAAGGGGCAGGGGAAATTAACTGTTAGGCACCGGACAGGAGACCGGCGCCAGTAAAATTTCGTACGCCTTGAGGACATTACAGAGCCATTTCGAAATTTCAGTATACAAATGGCCCCATATCCAATAATCCTCAACCACAAACCCTCAACCAATAACTATCCACTTTCACTCTCAATCTCAACCACACCCTCAACCATCAACCATCATCCCACAACCCTGAACCCCCCACCTACAACCATCAACCCCCAACCATCAACCTTCAACCATTCGTGTCACCCTGTTTCGGAATAAGGGGCAGGGGAAATTAACTTTAAGGAGAGCGTCGGGAGGGGGGCGCCTGTTTAACTTCGTGGGGCGTGAGGTGGTTGCCGAGGCATGGCG